>JAHFUF010000289.1 GCA_023265235.1 Blastocatellia bacterium | reverse complement strand
CACAAAGCTTAGGTAATAACAAGTAAAATTATAAAATATAGAGCCTAAAGAAATTTTAAGCAACTCTAGGCTCTATTGTTAAACTTTAGGGACTATATCTTTAAGCAATTCTCCAACATTATTTTCTATGACATTAATCGCTGTCAGAACCTCATCAATTAATGGAAACAGAATCTCTATATTTTTTACAAAACCAATTTCTTTTACAATCACATAGGCATCTGTTATATCAACACGACGACCTTTACCATTACAAATAATAAAAAGTTGGGTTAATTGCTCTTGAATAGTTGAGTTTAGCTGTTTTTGCACATCTTGTTGCATTCCCTTAGGAGGAGGCATTGTAAGATAAAAAGGTTGGCGAGAACTTCTAGTTGGGCTAACAAGCTTAGATAATCCTCTTCCAATGCGCCCTAAAGTACCATCAGGATAAAGCCTTAAGCTATCCATTAAGCCTTTAGGGTAATTTATAGAAATATGTGTTTCTGCTTGTCCTAAAGAACGGCTACCAGTAATAGAAACTAAGCAAGTACGATAGTAACCTTTAAGGCGAAATACTTTTACTTCTTTATCACCTCGTGTTTCCACACCTTCACTAAAATTAAGTCGATACTTTTGGCCAATCGTTTGCCATAGACGTTTATCTTTGCCTATATTATTAGTAACTAACTTGATTACTATTACTGCTAAAATAAAAAGTACTACATATTGAATTTTATCTTCCATGGCATCTATCCTTTATAAAATTGTTTTTATAGGAAGCAAGCAGATAATGTTGAAATTTTAAATGTTTTTATTTTTGTCTAATTAATGCAAATAATACAGGAGCTTAGACAAATAATAGAAGAGAAAATAACGGAGGCAATATGAAATTAGCCCGAAGCCAACAACTAGGAGTTTTGATTATACTTGTCCTACTAACAATATTAGCTTTTTATCGTTTAACCATTTGACTTGTTTAGTCCCCAGTTCCTCAATTCCTAGTTCCCAGTTCCCAGTTCCCAGTTCCCAGTTCCCAGTTCTCAGTTCCCAGTTCCCAGTTCCCAGTTCCCAGTTCCCAGTTCCCAGCCCTAAAGGACTGGGCTATTGTCAGATGCCCCTACAGGGCATTAAGATTTTATAGAACACTTATATCGCGGCATTATAAAGCTAAATAAAGCTAATCAGCAATGTCTTGGACTATTAAATATTAAAAATATGACTCAACTCCAACCCTTCGCCACAGGACGATCAATTATTACCATTGTAGGCCCAACTGCTTCAGGAAAAAGTGCTTTAGGCATCGCGCTAGCAAAACACTTAGATGGTGAAATAATTAATCTTGACTCTGTACAAGTCTACCGCGGACTTTATGTTGCAACTGCGAAAATCCCTAGCATAGAAATGCAAGGAATCCCTCACCATCTAATTGATATTGCAGATCCAACAGAAAACTTTACTGCTGGAGATTATGCTCGCCAAGCAACAGCAACTATTGCTGAAATTGAGGCACGCAACCGTTATGCACTTTTAGTTGGAGGGTCAGGCTTTTACCTACGTGCGCTACAAGGCGCATTATTTGATGAAGACCAGCCAACAAATTTAGAGCTTCGAGAGCGATTAAAAGCTATTTGCTTGCGTAAAAGTGCTGCCTATTTGCACCGAATGCTCACACGTCTAGACAAAATTGCTGCTGCTAAGATTGCTCAAAATGATTGGTCAAGAACAATTCGTGCAATAGAAGTTTATTTCCAAACAGGACGCTCCATAACTGAGTGGCAACAAAAAGTGCTTTCTCGACCAGCATTTGCAGCACGGATTTGTGTTTTTGCCCTTAATCCTCCAAGAGATCAGCTTTATGAAAGAATTAACACTAGGGTTGATCAAATGTTTGATCAAGGATTAATTGCTGAAGTACAAAGTCTTATTGAACAAGGTATTCCAGCCAATGCCAAAGCTTTTGGTGCGCATGGATACCGTCGAGTAATTGAATTCTTACAAGGCCAGCGATCACTTGAGAGTTGTATTGAGCAAACAAAGCTAGACACTCGCCATTATGCTAAGCGTCAACTTACTTGGTGGCGTCATACAAAAGAAGTAACTTGGTTAAATGGTTTTGGCCAAGAAGAAAGATTGGTAACAGAAGCATTAAAAACTTTAGAGCAAAATAAACCATTAAGTCCTGAGCTACTAAGCCACAACACTTAATATTTATTTCAGCATATTACGAAAACAATCTGAACAACCATCATTAGGGGCAGGTTTTAAGCTTAAAACTGTACTAACTAAATTATAAACACCTGTATTATGAAAAGGTGGGACTACTAAATTTTTTTGAAAAGCTGAGCCATGTGCAATAAAAATTCCTTGCATTGAAGGTAAATCTGGATCATAACCATGTGTACCACCACCAGCAAACGCTCGCTTAAAAGCTCTTGTTACACCACGAGTGGTTATACACCATCCTTCATCAGCAATAATAGTAATTGGGGGAATACGAGGATTATTTCGGAAATGATATTTTTCAGGAATTTCCTCTTTACGATAAACCTTGAAATTAGGGTGAGCATTAACCAGTTTTTGGTAAATTTCTGTTATATCGCTTTCATTTGGCCAAAGCCAAGCCAAAGAAGTTTCCTCTAGTAATCGTACTTTTGATAAATCTATATAATCATCTATATAAATAACTCTATCTTCAGAGAGACTAGTCATTCCATGGTCTGAGGTAATAACTAAATTAACCTGTTCAAAAATACCTCGGGCTTTTAATCCATCAATTAAATCTTGGAAAACTTTGTCTACTGACTGTAAAGCTTCTTTTACTTTTGGTGAATTAGGGCCATAGCTATGCCCTGCTATATCTATTTCTTCAATATAGAGAGTTATTAAAGTAGGGCGTTTATCAACAGGTAATTCTAGCCAAGTTAAAACCTGATTAACCCTATCTATATAAATCATTCCTTTATCATAAGGTTTCCAATAAGTAGGTCGTTTGCCTTTAATTTCAGCTTCTGAGCCTGGCCAAAACAAAGTAGCACTATTTTGGCCTTGTAATTGTGAGGTAACCCAAATTGGCTCACCTCCCCACCAAATGCTATTTTTAGCCTCTATTTTGCCTTCTCCAGGAAACTCAGTTTTTGTTACTGGATCATAAATTTTATTTGAGATCATGCCATGGTTTTCTGGATATAAACCTGTAACAATTGTGTAGTGATTAGGAAAGGTTTTTGTAGGAAAAACTGGCACTAAAGCTTGGCTCCTTACTCCAGTACTAGCAAGTGAATACAAATTTGGCATTGTAGCCGCATCAAGATAATCACTGCGAAAACCATCCAAGGAGATCATTATCACAGTAGGCTTTAAGTCTAGGATTTTATTCTGCGCAGGCTTAAGCTTAGATTTTTCACCGCAAGCAAAAGTAATTAAGAGGACTAAGATAAGAAAACTTCTTTTTGCTAATAAACTTTTTAGTAAACGAAAAGACATTTTTTAACCTTATAAAATGATTTTCTATAGTTTTGTGATATTTTTAAAGAATAGCATTAATTAGTTATTTTCAAACAGCTTCTTTAACCTATAACTATTAACTACTAAATCGACTAGCAAACCTTACTAGTATAAAGTTTGGCTTATCAGTAACCTCGACAAAGCATATTTTCTTTTCCATAGCTTCTATGTCAATATTTAAAGCATTATTTTTCGCAAAATAAACTTAAGCTTTTTGGAGGAACAATTTAATGCATCAATTAGAAATTCGTTATTGTGTAATATGAAACTATAAGCCTTATGCTGCCAGTATGGCAGAAAGCATCAAAACCCACTTTGGCTTAGAAACCACTCTCACTCCAGGAGGTCGCGGGGAATTTACAGTTTGGGTTAATAGCAAAAATGTAATAACAAAAGAAGGCGATGACTTCCCCTTAGAAGACCAAATTATTTCAGCCGTAAGACAATCAATAAGTTAGTGATAATGAGTTTTTGCTTTGTAATTAATTGATTATAAAGCAAAGAAATAGATCCTAATGCTCTAAGATAATAAAAAGACCCAGCACAAAATGTTGGGTCTTTTATCTTTAACTACATACGATTAACCATTTATTTAACTCTAGGTGGATCTGTTCGCGTACTTTAGGATTTTTTTCTAGCGATAGTGCTTTTAATAAAGCTATTCTGGCTTCTTCGTTATGAATTAGACCTAGACAGCGTGCAGCATTAATCCTAATAGTTAAATTTTTATGCTCGCTTAATACTTTGATTATTTTAGGGATAGAAGTAGGGATAAGCTCAGCTAATACTTCAATAGCAGGATAGTAATTTAGAGAAATATCTTTTTTATCCCCAGTATAATCCAAGTGTTCTACTAACAAATCAACTGCTTCAATTGCTTTTAATTCCCCAAGTAATTGTGCTGCATCGTACCAAGTTTGATAGCGAAACTCTTTTTGATAGGTTAAAAGTTTTTCATCGTTTAAAACCCTTACTAATGAGTCTGTTACCGATTTTCTAAACAAATTGGACTGTCCAGCAATTCTTAGTAAATTAGTCTTTCCAATACTACGAATTTTTTTATCTTGATAATAAAGATCATCAATAAAAGGGTCTATATCTTCATAAACATTGTTTTCTATAACAATAGGTTTATCAAGAAGATAGAGAGAATTATTAACAAGGGGCTTAGAAAACAGTAAAAAGAAGAATAAATTTGTAATTAGCATAAATGCATCTCCTAAACAAAGGTTTTATATGTTTTGGTAGATGCATTTATGGAAAACTTTCTTTCTTAACCAATGCTAAAACTTAAATGTTGTTTCCTACTAAACCCCTAATAAAATCACTATATTGGTCTTTCATAGGAAGGTCTAACTCTATATGGATAGCTCTACGTTGTGCTAGGGTATCTTCGCTAGTAATTGGGTTTTTAGCCTTTTTTTCATAAGCTTTCCAAAATAGCCCTATACCACGTTTTTGCCAGTTAGGAACATCATTAAAGTTAACCCCTCTGTCAAAAAGCATTTCATTTTTTTCTGCTACAGATATTTTTTCCAAAGCACTGGTTGCTTGTGTAAAAGTTTTGCCTTCTTCCCTTAACTTCCAATAACAATAGCCATTAAGCGCATTTCGGTGAGCATCTTCATTACGCCAACGAAAATAATCACAAACCAAACTAATATTTGGTAACTGGCAAATTCGACAATCAAACGCAGCTTGCCCTCCTAATAAAAGAGAGAATTTTGCACTCGCTTCTCCAGCCAAAATAGAAACATATTTTCTTACTTTACGACCAAAAGCATTTTCCTGAAGATGAAAAAGTAAAGATATTTCATCGCTTTCTGTATAGCCATAAATAACATTAAATCCACACTCCATTAAATGCTTAGTAGTGGCTACCATATAATCTCTAAAACGCTCATCAAAAGGCGCATTAAACTTATGTATGTCGCGAGTTAATCGTGTAAATGATCTCCCATCAATCCTAGCTACCATGTATATTTCCGGCAAAACTACAATGTCATGTGCAGTTTCAAATATACGCATTTTTTTGTCAAGATCATCAAATTTCATAGCTATCACCTAGAGAATAAGAGTTATTTTTTAGTTTCAACCTCTTGATTAGCAAAGAACTTAGAGCGAATTAACATATCTAGAGAAAGTCTTCCTGGCCCACAAGTCATAACAAGTACACAAGCATAAAGAAATAAAAATGGAGCTTCGGCAAAAACTTTTTCTGGTTCATTAAAAAGCTCTTTGAGAGCTTCACTATGTGCTGTTAAAAAGGCAACTACCATAGTAGCTGCTAGGGGAATACTAATTAAGCGAGAGGCTAAGCCTAATATTAGCAACCATCCTCCAAAACATTCTAGTGAACCAATAAAAATAGCATGAAGTTTTGGTGCAGGAATTCCAAGATCAGTAAAAAATCCTGTAGTGCGTTCTAAATTAAGCAATTTTCCTCTACCCGCCATATAAAACTGATATCCCCAATAAAGCCTTATAATTAACAAGAAAGGATCTCTTAAATAGTCTAATATTTTAACCAATAAATCGTATCCTTTTTTTACTATTGAAACTATGTTGTTTTGTTGCATAACGTCTCCTAATTAAAATACTGATAATAAAATTGCATTTCTATCGGAATAAAATTCATGCAAAACTAGTTATATTTCATAGTCACGCTAAATTTTGGCTAAAGAATACAACCTAGTTGATCAGCTATATATCATGCATTACTAAGCTAGTAAAAGCTATTAGCCCAGTTATCAAAGGCTTAAAAGCTAATTAAAATTTATGGCTTGACATATAGTTGTCATTGGAGTATACACAATGTTTTAGTTCCAATTTAAGCCCGCGATTTCATACTATCATAGGGAGCAACAAATAATTAAAGGAGAAATTTAATGGATCGTAGAGATTTTACTAAAGCCGTATTGGGATTTGCAATTGCTGGCATGATGGCCGGATGCGATGGTGGCGGTCAGCCTGCTGAAAGCCCAAAACCTGTTGAAAGTCCAAAGCCTGTTGAAAGCCCAAAACCTGTTGAAACTGAAAAACCTGCTGAAACACCAGATAAGGCTGCTGGCCACGAATGCAAAGGTAAGAATGAATGCAAAGGCAAAGGCGGTTGCAAGACCGGCGATGGCGGTTGCAAAGGCAAAAATTCTTGTAAAGGCAAAGGTGGCTGTAAGGTAGACGCTGGTGCCAGTTCTACTCCAGACAAAGGTGCTGGTCATGAAT
>JAHFUF010000288.1 GCA_023265235.1 Blastocatellia bacterium | reverse complement strand
TCCTGCTACCTGTAATACATAATTCTTATGAATTTACTTTAGCTGCTCGTAGAGCATTTGACCAGCTTAACCCCTGTGCAGTAGCCCTAGAATATCCTTTTACCCTTCAAACCCTAGTAATACAAGCAATTGATCGACTGCCTTGTATTTCTGTGCTGGTTTATGGAGACAAAACCAAAAATTTTATTCGCTTTGAACCAATAGACCCTTTTGTTGAAATCGCTCGCTGTGCCCGTGAAAATCACCTAGAAATCCGTTGTATTGATTTGGCAATGCTTGACTACCCACAAGTTTATGACCCAATGCCAGACACTTATGCAGTTACTTACCTTGGACATAAAAAATACTGTGAAATGGTGTTAGCTAAACCTTTTGTACGTTTATCAGAGGATGAACAAAGGGAACAAGCTATGGTATTTCATCTACTAGAACTAGAACGCAAGTTAACTTGGTCAGGAAAGCTTGATTCTAACCGCCCAATACTGGTTTTATGTGGCCTAAGACATTTGTTTAGCTTGAAAGAAAAGTTAAAAGCTAAAACTCTTCCTCATCCTCAAGAAAGCCGCACTTTAGCTAGACTCTACCATCTTAGCCCACTTTCACTAGGGGAAATAATGGGACAGTTTCCATTTTTTACTGCTGTTTATGAACTGCAAAGAAACCCGCTTTTACCTCAAGTAGAAAATACACCGCAGGAATTATCTGACCTAGCTAATATAATTGATATTTCTAAATCTATCATTCCAAACCTAGAATCAACCCTAGTAAAAACTAATGAGGCTTTTGACAAACTAACACCTGATACAGCAAATGTTTCAAAAAATATTTTTAAGATAACCTCTAGTAAACCTTTAGAAAAGCTACCAGAACTAGCCCCTCGTGCTCATCAAGATGTTGCTAGTCGAGTAAATAGTGCTGATCACAATGAAATATTAGTTCGATATTTACTTTGGTGCCGTGCTTTTTATGAGCAAGAGATTGGGGAGCAGTTGCGCCCACAGCAAATATCTTTACTTATGTCTTTTGCTCGTAAATATGCCAGTGTCAAAAAGTCACTGTTACCAGACTTTTATGAACTCTTAATTGCTGGACGTGGTTGTATAAACTCGCATTTTTGCTATCGTATGTGGGAACTAGGAACATTTTATCCTCCACAGCAAGGCCATAGCGAACTAGAAACAATTCAACTACGTGCAGAAGATATTTTCCCATTAATCAATAAAGTGCGTATGAATCCACACGCACCGCTTAAACCTCGCGCTACGATGCCAAAGTTTTTGACTCGTAAAGACAAGCAAAAACAAGCTAATAAAAACAAAGACTGGAACTTTGATGCTAATAGTATTTGCTCCTACCCTCCTGAAGATATTATTTTAGAAGGCTATGGCAATTACTTACGTACTAAAGGAAAGCATATTCTTAGCGAAGAACGTAAGCGTATTAAACCTTTTGAGACTTCTTTACTTGATGGTATTGACTTACGAGAAACTATTCGTAACTGGCATACAGGGAAAATTTATGTTCAAGAAGCAGGGCTAGTACGTGGTTCTGTAGATTCAGTGGTAGTAATTTTTGATGAAGATTCAGGCAATTATCCTTATACAATGACTTGGCTAGGAGAACATGATCAAGAATCAGATATGGCATTTTATGCTACTGATCCAAACCAGCGAAT
This sequence comes from Blastocatellia bacterium, assembly GCA_023265235.1. Classification (GTDB taxonomy): domain Bacteria; phylum Acidobacteriota; class Blastocatellia; order Chloracidobacteriales; family JADJPF01; genus JADJPF01. Next base: position 5,038 of record JAHFUF010000288.1, on the reverse strand, counting down.
AATTTCGCCAGGAATTCGCAAAGCTGTTTATGGTGGTTTTATGATGAGTATGCCTCCGGGTAGGCTTTATGACATCTTCTATGATCCTGCTTATAGGATAGCTCTTAACCACGCTGAACGTTTGTTACTTGCTGCACTTGATTATAGTTTAGAGAAATTTGTGGTCTATGCTGCACCTAAACCCCCTAGACCTTTTTTTCAAGTCCTAGCAGGTAGATATGGAAAACGTATTCTTTATCTATCACTTAAGCAGCTTTCTCCGGTAATGCTACAAAAAATTCGCACATTTCATATCTTGGCGGATAAGTCTCTACGCCCATCTGCAAAAGATATTATTTGGTAGCAGTTAATTTGCTTTTTTCTTAAAACTACGTGCTATTTTCTTAAACTCTACTAGGAATTGGTCTTTAGATTTAGCTCCTACTAAGCCTTGCATTATAAAGTAATTTTTATCATCAAATAGTAGTACTTGATAAATAGCTACTGGGGCATTAGTAGCAGAATCATTTGCACTAGCAATAATTTCATAACCATTAATGTTATCAATAGTTACTAGCTCACCTGAGACAACAGCAATATTTTTATTTTCAACAGACTGATTCAGTCGATTTTCTGCAAAAGCTTTATAATCAGTATTTCCTTCTGGGAAATCAGAAACTGATTTTCCTACTACAAAAATAGGAGTTTCTACTTCTACAGGGAATTTACCATCTTGGCTATAAAGTAATGTTGATTGTAAGCGTTTAGCAAATTTTAAGGGGCCACTGCCATCAATGCTAAAACTAAGATCAGCAAATGGATCTACTTCTTTTTTTCTATCCCATTTGGCATTAATTAAAGAGTCTTTTAAGAGACTAGAAAAATCTTTTTCTAGTTCAATAGGAAATGAGGCAACAATAAAAACACTTTCTTTATCGTCTCCAAAAATAACTCCTAGTTTGCCATATTCTTGACCATTGGCGTTTTGTGTAAATTTAACTAAAAAACCTTGATAGCTATCAACAGAAACCTTTTCTTTACTAATTAGGTTCATACCCCTTGGTTTAAGGTTTTCTGGAGTAAAACCTGAAGCAACATTTGTATACGCGCCTGGAAATTCTGTTACAACAATTGTTGTACCATTAGTACTTTGAAAGCCTGGAAAGTTGTTAGATTCGGTAAAACCTTCAGGTTTAATTAAGTTAATTTTAGTTCCTTTTACTGCAATAGGTTGGGGTTTAGGAGCTTCTGATTGCTCTACTGGAGTAGGGTTTTGGCTAGCAAAAATGGTTAAGGGGTACGTAATTTGTACCAAACTAATTAAGGCAAAACACAAAACTAGCCCAATAGAAAATAGTTTTTGTTTCATAAGTTTTATTTTGCTCCCTAAAAAAATTAGCCCAATAGCTCTTCATGTAGGGTATAAAGAGATTCTTTATTTTCCAAAAAGGCTTCTGTTTCTTCTGCACTATCAAACTGTTCTTTTAATAAATCGACCACAGATATTGCTTGAGTTATATGAGCGGCTGCCATAGCAGCATCACCTTTATGCTTATAATATTTTGCTAAACCAAAAAAGGCTCGCCATTGACAGTCAATATAAGGAATACTTTGAGCTAATTCTAAAGCTTTTTGAAAAGTAGCTAATGATTTGTCCCATTGCTCATTTTGTTGCTCAACCGTAGCTAAAAAACAAAGTATTTCACAATAGTTTAGTTTTTCTCCCCATTGGGCTAGGCTTTCACATATTGATCGCAGACCATCTATTGCTTCTAAAGAAGGATGGATACGTGCGTTAAGGAGTGCTAATGCAGGAGCAACAATAACTTGTCCTATTAGTTCATGGTTGTTTTGCATAATAGCAATACTATTTGATAGTAACTGTTGAGCTAATTCTACTTCTGGGTTAAGACTATAAGCTTGATGTCGTCCAGCAATAAAATGTAGGTATCCTTCATAGTTAGCCCAACCGTAGGTACGAGCTATTTTTAATCCTGTTTGATAGTAACTATGTAATAAAACAGCATTGCCTTCATATTCAGTCGTCCAAGCAGAAAAAATTATAGCTAAGCATTCGCGATAGGGATCACTATTTTCTTGAGCTAACTGACGTGCTCTAGCTAAACTCTTGCGTGCTTGCCGCCAGTTACCAGAAAAATGGTTTAAATAGCCAATAGAACACAAAGAAGCACCACGTAGAGGCTCATCGCCTGCTTGTTTAGCCATTTTATAAAGATTTTCAAACAAAGTAATGGCAACTTCTAATTTAGAAATATGCGCATGACAACCAGCAATATTGTAAATCAACCGGCGAATTGTTTCTTCATCTCCAATAGCACGAGCTAGTACCAAGCCTGCTGAACCTATTTCTACACCATGAGAATAATGCCCATTACGATTACAAATTGTCACAACTGCTAAATGATAAAGTGCTAGGAGTGCTTCATTTTCTATTGTTTGCATAAACTGACGCATTTGTTCAAGTTCACGTTCAGCTTCTGGGTAGCGATTTAAGCGTAGTAACGCTTGCAAACGCAACAGTTTAAGCTCAGCTAGATTTTCTATCCCCTCTTTATCCAACTCTGACAAATTAGCAGCAGCGTCTTCAGCATAACGTGAAAATTGTATTACCTCATCAAACATTGAATGCTGATAGGCACGTTCTACTACAGAATATCCATGCTGAAAAGCCCTCTCCCATGCACCTGCTAAATAGTTGTGATAGGCAAATTCAGCACCTACACGAAACTTTTTAGTATGTCTTAGTGAGTTGTGTGCTGCGGCAATACTGGAGTGTAGTTTCTTGGTTTCTTCTAGTGAAGCACTACCATAAATAGCACGATGAATAGCATTATGATAAAACTTTAACACTTTTCCTTGAGGAGTGTTTTCTTCTTTTAATAACAATGCTTCTATAGCTGGTGTAAAGATAGTTGCTAGTACTTCTACTTTTTTACCTGTGATTATTTCTAGTAAATCTAAATTAATAATTTCGTCTATTGCTGAGGAAAGCACTAGTAAATCAGCTAAATCATTTGAGCATAAAGACAATTTTTCTTTGGTAATCTCTGAAATAGATGTTGGTAGTGCTTCAACTACTAAAGCCTCAACTTGCCAAACATTATTTTTTAAGGAAATTTTACCTTTATCTTTTAGTAAACTGATTAATTGAATCAATTGTAATGGGTTACCAGAAGTTTTTTGATGAATTGATTCTATATCTCGTTGTTGAATACCAATGGCTTGAAAAACAGCTTCAAGCAGTAAGGAAGTAGTTGGTTGATCAAAATTATCTAATTCTATAGTTTGAGAGTAAAAATATTTTTCTTGTGACTTAAACCATTGGTTAAAAAGGTGTTCTGGGCGATTAAATTCTTCTAGGCGACCTGTACCAACAAAACAAAACCGGCTAAGCTCTGTATTACGTAGCAGATAGCCTAAAAATTCTAAGCTCAAAGTGTCTGCCCACTGTAAATCTTCTAGAATAACTAGATGAGGAGTTTTCTTTGAACGTTCAACAAGCTCTTCTAATAAACGTTCAAATAGTTGCCACTTTCGTTCCTCTCTTTGTTCACGTAGCATAGCAGTTGATAGTTTGGCTGATTTACTATCACTATTACTTTTTGTTTCTGATATTTGCAACAACCCAAACATCTCTTTCCATACATACAACGGCTCTATAGAGCTAGCAATAAATTCTGTAAACCCTCCTGATAAGACTTCTATTTTTTGACTTTTTGCCCAATCCTGTAAACGGTTAACTAAAACCGTCTTGCCTGTACCAGGATTGCCAACTAGAAAAATAGGTTGTGCTACATTTTCTAAAGCTGAGTTAAATTCTGTTTTTAATCTCTCTAATAATGCTTGCTGCCCTACATACTGACAAAAATCCGCCTTAGCTTCAACTACTGGTAATTCATGGCTTGGGAAAACCTTAAGATCTAATTCCATAGGCTCTTCTAAGGTTTTTTCCTCAATTCTAGTCGAAGAGGTCAACCTTACTGGAGAAACGTCTTCATCACTTAAAGTTAGTTCTATTCCTTCTTCTGTAAGAGGATCTGTAGCTCCTTTTTTAATAGCTTTCATCTCAGTAGTTGTCTTAGCAGATAAGAGAGGTTGATCTGTTTTTGCTGGCTTTGGCATAGCTTGGGTATCACGAGTAACCAAAACAGAAATAACTGAAGACAAATCTTCTGCTAAAGCTGTTGCTGTTTGATAACGTTCTTCTGGTTTTTTAGCTATAGCCTTAAAGATAACTTCATCAAATTCTAATGGTAATCCTGCGTTACGCCCTGATGGTGGCTCTGCCTTGTCATTAATGTGTGCCATCATTACTTGATAAGACTTCTGACCATTAAAAGGTACTGTACCTGTAAGCATTTGATAAAGTACTACCCCTAGAGTGTAAATATCTGTGCCTGGCCCTACTGGTTCACTTAATGCTTGTTCTGGCGACATATAAATTGGAGCACCAAAAACTTGCCCTTGTAAAGTAGTAAGTACATTATCTAGAGATTCAGGGTCTTCTACTGTAACTAGACGGGCTGTACCAAAATCTAGTACTTTAATCTGTTCATTGCCACTAGTATCTTTACAAATCATTAGATTAGCTGGTTTTAAGTCTCGATGGATAATACCTAGAGTATGCGCTACGTCTAATACTGTAGCTACTGGGCGCAGTATTTCTAGAGCACGTTGTGGCCGTATAGGAGCATTCTGCTGCAAGTATTTCTCTACAGTAACGCCATTAACATATTCCATAACCATAAAAAGCAAGCCGCCATCGGTTATGTTGAAATCATAAACAGTTACAGCATTGGGGTGGGAGAGACGACGAGCAGCTTTTGCCTCGCGTCTAAAACGCATTAAAGAATCAGATTTTTCTGTATGAGCAGGTGCAATTACCTTAATTGCTACAGTATCGCCTATACCTAAGTGCTTAGCCTTAAAAACTGTACCAACAGTGCCTTCACCTATTTTTTCTTCTATGCGGTAAGTATGATTAAGTACTTGACCAATCAAAGAGTTTAATGGGTCAGCTGGGCCAGAATCTTCTAGC
>JAHFUF010000287.1 GCA_023265235.1 Blastocatellia bacterium | reverse complement strand
TACTATGGTGTTGATTACTCCGCCTTGTAATTGCCAATTGGCAAATGGAGTATTACGGCTTTTTGAGCAAAATAGCGCAGGATTAACAGAAGTTTTTAACTCTGGATCAAAAATAGTCACATCTGCCTGAGCACCAACAAACAAACTTCCCCTGTTAATGTTAAAAATTCGTGCTGGTGCAGTTGAAAGTAGTTCTACTATGCGCATTAAGCTTATTTTTTCTTTATGATAAAGCCTATCTAAAGACAGACTGACTGCTGTTTCAAGGCCAACAATACCAAAAGGCGCACGATCATATTCTAAGGCTTTTTCATCTGCATGATGAGGTGCATGATCTGTAGCAATTGCATCTACTGTTCCATCTGCTATTCCTTCAATCAATGCTCTTACGTCATGGTCTGTACGAAGCGGAGGATTCATCTTTGTATTAGTATCAAAATCTATTACTGCCGAATCTGTCAAAGTAAAATGATGTGGTGTAACTTCGCAAGTAACCTTAACACCTTTTTGTTTTGCCTGGCGGACTAATTCTAAAGAACCTGCTGTGCTTAAATGTGCAATATGAATGTGTGCTCCTGTGGCCTCAGCTAACATTAAATCCCTTTGTACATCCATTTCTTCGGCTAAATGTGACATACCTTTTAGCCCTAACAAAGTAGAATAGTAACCCTCATTTATTACACCACCTGCGGCTAAGTCTTTGTTTTCGCAATGATCAACTACTGGTAGACCAAAGCTTTTTGCATACTCCATTGCCCTACGCATTACTAGTGAATTTGAAACAGGTCGTCCATCATCAGAAATCGCTACAATCCCTGCTTTGTACATCTCTCCTATTTCAGCTAGTTGTTCTCCTTTAGATTCTCTAGTAATAGCCCCTATAGGAAAAATATTAACCAAGCCAATGCTTTTTGCTCTACTTAAAATATAATGTGTTACTGTAGCATTATCATTAATTGGTTGAGTGTTAGGCATACAACAAATACTAGTAAATCCACCTTGGACAGCAGCTTTTGAACCTGTTTCAATAGTTTCTTTGTCCTCACGACCTGGTTCACGCAAATGTGTATGTAGGTCAATAAACCCTGGTGCTACCACTAGTCCAGTAGCATCTAGCACTTCTGTATTATCAATTTCAATACTAGGAAATACCCCTGCAATTTTATCACCTTCGATTAACACGTCTGCTTTTTCCTGATATTGTCTTGAGGGATCTATTACTAAGCCATTTTTGATTAGTAAACGCATAAATTATGCTCCTGCCAATTCTTGTTGGACATTTATGACACTACCTCCAGTTATCAGGTAAAGTACTGCCATACGAACAGCAACACCATTTGTAACTTGTTCATAAATGACAGAATATGGCCCATCCACTATATCTGATGCTACTTCTACTCCTCGGTTAACTGGGCCAGGATGAAGCACAATTACGTCACTTTTGGCCAATTCTAACCTCTTTACTGTTAAACCATAAAAACAAGAATATTCTCGTAAGGAAGGAAAATAAGCTGATGCTTCCCGCTCCAGTTGCACTCTAAGCATCATTACTACATCAGCACCTTTTAAGGCTTCTTCTATTGAAGTGACAGAAACATTACCAATACGACCTTCGGCTAAACGCTCAAACCCCTGTGGAATCAAAGTAGGAGGGCCAGCAACTCTAACATTTGCCCCTAGTTTAGTTAGTAGATGTACATTGGAACGAGCTACGCGACTATGAGCAATATCACCAATAATTGCTACTTCTAATCCTTCAATCTGTCCTTTATGCTCACGTATTGTTAGTGCATCCAAGAGGGCTTGTGTAGGGTGTTCATGTGCTCCATCTCCTGCATTAATCACCGGTGTACGGCAAATACGAGCTAATTGATGTGGGGCGCCAGCAGAAGAATGACGAATTACAATAACATCTGGTAACATTGCTTCTAGGTTTCGTGCTGTATCTGCTAAGGATTCTCCTTTAGAAAGACTACTAGTAGAAGCAGAAATATTAATGGCATCAGCAGAAAGACGTTTGGCAGCAATTTCAAAACTAGTACGAGTACGTGTAGAAGGTTCAAAAAAAAGGTTGATCACAGTACGACCACGTAAAGAAGGGGCTTTTTTAATTGAGTGGGAAGAAACCCTCTTAAATGTTTCTGCTGTATCTAGAATGGTTGTGATCTCTGCTACTGAGAGATCACGAATACCCAACAAATCTTTATGATGGAAAGCCACAATATTAAAGTAACCCCAAAATTACCTAATGTTAATATTTAACTTAAATCATTAAACTATTAATAAAGCTTGTCTATTCTGCTGGTTCAACAACAATAGCCTGTTCGCTTTCGTCAAAGCCTTCTAACATTACTTTGACAATTTCTGATTGTTTGGTAGCAACTTTTTCACCTATATAATCGGCATGAATTGGCAATTCACGATGGCCCCTATCTACAAGCACAGCTAAAAGAACACGTCGAGGACGGCCAAAGTCCATAAGCTCATCTAGTGCAGCACGAATGGTGCGCCCTGTGTATAGTACATCATCCACTAAAATTATTGTTTGGCCTTCCACTCCACCAGGAATGTCTGTTTCTTGAACAACAGGTTTTACATCTACAGTAGAAAGATCATCTCTATAAAGAGTAATATCTAGTGTTCCAACTGGTGGACGCACTCCTTCTAATTCTTCTATTTTAGTAGCAATACGCTCTGCTAGTGGTACACCGCGACGACGTATTCCTACAATTACTAATTTATCTGTACCGCGATTACGCTCAACTATTTCTGAAGCTATACGCGATAGGGCACGATTTATGCCTGCCGCATCCATCAGTTGAAACTTTTGCACAAAATTCATTAGTCTTTACTCCATAATTAACAAGCTAAAGGTTATTACAAAGCCGCTTTTATAGCACAAAGAAATAACATATAGCAAGATAACAAGAAACACTAAGAATAGGCTTTTACTAGTTCTACTAGTGATTAAATCACTAGTATTCGATTTCTGCAATTTCCACAATAGCTTGTTCTTCTATTCTTATTCTTAACCGTCCTTCTATTAAAGGAAGCAAATAGGTTCGTGTTCCTCCACTAGAAGCAGTAGCGTTAGGATCAAGATATGCTCTTAATTCTTCTGGTAAGTGACGTATCATTAAATCAAAATCTGGAATACGCCGTTTTTTACCCAGAAGTAGAAACACATCTTCTGATAGTTGTATTGGTAAAACAATACTCTGGATTATTTTTTGTACCTCAGACATAAGCCAATATTATCTTTCCTAAGCAGTATAAAAACATTTTAAGCCACTAATTTTATTACCATAGGTTTAATAACATATTAGAATATCTTCTCGCAAGTCTATCTAACATTACTAAAGCTAGAGTGTTCTCTCTAGGTCTATTGTTTTATTTGTGCTTCCAAACAGGTTTGCGTTTCTCCATAAAAGCTTTTAGCCCTTCGTGTGGGTCTTTTAAGCTCATTAATTGTAATAAATATTGTTCTTCTACTTTAGATAGAATTTCTTCAAAATCTGGATAAAAACTAGTAAAAATTGCTCTCCTAGTTACTTCCAGTACTGAAGCACTACTTTCACGAAAACAAGAAATTACTTCTAATGTACGTTCTTCTAGTTGTTCTTCGCTAACAACAAAATTAACCAAACCCATACTTTGGGCATCAATAGCATCAATAGACTCTCCAGTTAAAATCATTTCTGTAGCACGTTTAATCCCAATTACTCTTGGCAAAATTACAGCAGCCATTGGAGGAAAAACGCCTAAGCGAATTTCTGGTTGCCCAAATTTAGCTTTTTCTGAAGCAATAACTACATCACAAAAAGCTACTAACTCGCACCCTCCTCCTAGTGCTGGCCCATTAACTACAGCGATTGTTGGTTTAGAATAGGAATGCAGAAGACGGAAAATATTATGAAAGTTTTCGATCATTTGATAAACAGTTGCTTGCTTGTGATCTTCAATAGAAACCCCAGCAGAAAAGGCTTTAGAACTAGGGTTAGCAGCAAAAACAATTGAACAAATGTAAGGCATTTTCATTAAGCGATTAATCGCGTCATTAATCTCTTTCATCATGCCAATAGTAAAAATATTCAGTGGTGGTTTGTTAAGTATTATATAAGCAACGCGATCTGCTACTACAACTTGAACAGTTTCATAAGTTGATGCCCCAAAGTCAGACTCTATATAATCCGACATGCTACACTCCACTCTATTATTAATGCTTATTCTTGATACTTATTTCTTATTTCTTATTTCTTATTTTTTATTAATTAACTATTAATTTAGCTAAGACTTTTGCTTAAAGCTTTTTTAAAGCTTGTTTAAAGCTTCTTTAAAGCTTGTTTTAAGACCTGCTCTAGTTTACCAGCAATTTCTTGAGCACGCTCTAATAAAGTTTCAGCTTTTGTTTGGCTTTCTTTAACAAAGTCTTGGTCAGTAATAGATGATAAGTTAATCAAAACATTATAGTAAGCCCCGCGTATTGCTACTGTTGCAAGTTGCGCCCCAACAGCTACGTCTGTTAAAACATTAGGGTTACCAATTTCAGCTAAATCATCTAATAATTCAAGTACTTCAAATGACTTTTCTACTGTGCGTATTGGTACAGCAACAGCATGTTTAGTAGCTTCTTGAATAGCATTTTCCCTAGCTAGTTTTTCTGCCTCTGTGTTTTTGGGCAATTTCATCGCTTGTAATACACCATTAAAACTTTCTGCATCATCTTGAATAGTTTGTTTAAGGATTATTCTTAGCTCGTCTAATTGTAAAAGGATATCTTTTACTTGCCATTCTACTGCAACAAACTTTTGTTTACCAATGGTAAGGTTACCCATCATTTGACCTAACGCAGCCCCAAGCATTCCACAATGGGCTGCCACACTACCACCACCAGGAGCAGGTGTTCCTGATGCAACTAAATCAGGAAATGAACCTATTGAACTTGCTAACCCTTGGTCTTTATCAGCAATGCCAGATATTGCTCTATCTTGTTCAACCAACGCTACTTGGAGGCGATTTTCTAAAATTTGTTCTTCACTAAAACCTTCTAGTTGTAAGTAAAAATCTGAGCAAGCATTAAGTGCTGCCTGTGGAACAAGTCCAACAATTTCACTACCAAGTACAGCTACCCCATAGCGTTCTGCTTCACGTTTAACCATTTCAAAAGCGCGAAATAGTGGTGTAGCTTCAAAATTAACCATATTCATAGAAACTTGTACAATACCACGATCTTTTAATTCAAAACCAAGTGCTTTTACATAGCGCAACCCACCACCACCAAAGCGTACAACCTTAGCAATTTTCTTAGCTATACTAATATCACTAGTAGCTAAGTTTACATTATAAGCAACTAATGGTGGTCTAGCTCCAACCACTGTCCCACCTGCTGTAGGATGAATTTTTGCTTCACCAAAATCTGGCTTACGGTTGACATTGGTTTCTATTTCTTTTTTTAAGCCTTCAAATTCTCCCTTACGCACATCTGCTAAATTAGCTCTATCTGGACGTGTAGCCGCCGCTTCATAAAGATAAACAGGGATTTTATGCTCAGTAGCAATACGTCTTCCTGTTTCACGCGCTAACCGAACGCAATCTTCCATAGTTACTTTAGAAATTGGGACAAAGGGAATAACGTCTGTTGCCCCTAAGCGAGGATGTTCTCCTTGATGAGTATTAAGGTCTATAAGTTCAGCAGCTTTACCCGAAGCTCTTACAGCCGCTTCTACACAAGCATCTGGTTCACCAACAAAAGTTATTACACATCGATTGTGGCTTCCGTCCATTTCACGATCTAATAAAACTACTCCAGGAACGGACTTAATGCTTTCTACAATTGCGTCAACAACTTCAACTCTACGACCTTCGCTAAAATTTGGGATACACTCAACAATTTTTTCCATTAATCAAATTACCTCCTATAAGCTATATCACCATTCTTAATCACTGTATTTACAAGGTTTGTTCCAAAGAAATATGGGATTTGACGGTAGTCTTGACAGTTAAATATTACCAAATCTGCCTGCTTTCCTACTACTATAGAACCAAGTTTTTCTCCGCGACCAAGACTATAAGCAGCATTAATAGTGCAAGCCGTTAGTGCTTCAGCAGGAGTCATACGCATTTGGGTACAAGCTAAACTCATTATCATTGGTAAACTTGGTGTTGGAGAGCTACCTGGGTTAAAATCTGTTGCTAATACAACTGCTAGTCCAGTTTCAATCATTTTTCTTGCTGGTGGATACTGTTTTAATCCTAAATGAAATACTGATCCTGGCAGCAGCACTGGCATAACTCCAGTTTGTTTTAGTGCTCTAATTCCTTCTTCATCAATATGTTCTAAATGATCTGCTGTGGTGGCACCTAGTTCTGCTGCGAGTTTTGCTCCCCCTGATAAAGTTAATTGATCAGCATGTAGGCGCAATTTTAATCCATAATTTTTTGCAGTAGTTAATATTTTTCTAGCCTCAGAGATAGAAAACACATGGTTTTCACAAAAAATATCACAATACTCAGCAAGTTTTTCTTTTGCTACAGTAGGGATCATCTCCTCTATTAGCAGGTTAATATATTCATCTCGATTGTTTCTATATTCATCAGGAATTTCATGCGCACCCAAGAATGTAGGAACTAATTCTACTTTGCTTTCCTGATTAATCTTTTTAATAACTTGCAGGCTTTTTAATTCATCAGCCAAAGAAAGCCCATAACCACTTTTT
>JAHFUF010000286.1 GCA_023265235.1 Blastocatellia bacterium | reverse complement strand
ACGAATTCCTGCATCAAGTAATTGTTTTAATACTTTCTCGCCGTATTCACCTTGTTTATCAGTAATTGGCATTACGCGAACTTGAAGAGGTGAAAGCCAGAAAGGAAATTTTCCTTCAAAATGTTCAATTAAGATACCAAAAAACCGCTCAACACTGCCAAGCAGTGCGCGGTGAAGCATAATTGGGCGATGTGGTTGGTTGTTTGAGCCAATATATTCTAGCTTAAAGCGTTCTGGTAGGTTGAAATCAACTTGTATTGTAGATAATTGCCACATTCGACCAATAGCATCAACGACCTTAAGGTCAATTTTTGGGCCATAAAAAGCCGCTTCGCCTTCTATTCGGTCATAAGGCATGTTTTCTGCTGCTAAAGCCTCTACTAGGGTAGCTTCAGCTAATTGCCAATTTTCATCACTACCAATATATTTTTTGGTTGTATCATTGCCGCGAACAGAAAGCTCTACTTTATATTTAGTAAAGCCAAATGTTTCATAAACATGGCGAGTAAAATCAATACAAGCTCTAACTTCTTGGCAAATATTTTGAGGGGTACAGAAAAGGTGAGCATCGTCTTGAGTAAAGCCTCTAACACGCAAGAGTCCATGTAATGCTCCTGCTAACTCATAACGATAAACTGTGCCAAACTCAGCATAACGAAGTGGTAAATCTCTATAGGAACGTTGGGTAGACTTGTAAATTCCAATATGAAAAGGACAATTCATAGGTCTAATACGGAAATCTACATTATCCATTTCCATAGGGGCAAACATTGAATCAGCATAGTTTTCTTCATGACCAGAAATTCGCCAAAGATCCCGCTTAGCAACTTGAGGGGTAAAAACTAGGCCATAGCCGCGTTTTATTAACTGTTCTCTTAAGAAATCTTCTATTTCTTTGCGAATCATTCCGCCTTTGGGATGCCAAAATATTAACCCTGCGCCATATTCTTCTTGAACGCTAAACAAGTCTAGTTCTCGGCCAAGTTTGCGATGGTCGCGGCGTTCTGCTTCTTCACGTTGTTTTAGCCAAGCCTCTAATTCTTCTTGAGTAAAAAAAGAAATCCCATAAATGCGTTGCATTTGTGGGCGTTCATTGTCACCTAACCAATAAGCACCAGCTAGGGAAAGTAACTTAAAAGCTTTGATTCTACCAGTTGCATGTAGGTGTGGGCCTAAGCAAAAATCAATAAAAGTATTCCCTAAAGTATAACAGCTAACAGTGTCGCCGCCTTTATCTGAAATAAGCTCACACTTTAGGTCTTCACCCATACCGTTAAACTTTTCTAAGGCTTCACTCTTAGTAATTGTTACACGACGATAGGGCAAGTTTTGCTTTACAAGCTCTTTCATCTTTTTTTCAATTGCTTGTAAATCTTCAGGAGTAAACCGCTCATCACGTTGGAAGTCGTAGAAAAACCCACCTTTGGGATCGTCTAGTAGAGCAGGCCCTATACCTAATTTAGTACCAGGAAAAAGCTCTAATACAGCAGCAGCAAGCAAATGAGCGCTAGAATGGCGATAAACCTCTAGCCCATCACTAGTGTCTGGCATTACAGCTTCTAAGGTGTCAATTTCTTTAACAGGGGTGTTTAGATCTACGAGGTTGCCGTTAAGACGCGCAACAACAGCGCGTTTGGCTATTTCTTTGTCTTGTTCTTTTAGAACATCAAAAGCGGTATGTACAGCAGATGCTTCAATATTACTCATACAAACTCTATAGAAAGTATACAAACCACAAAAAACTTAAAACAGGCTGCTTAAGCTAAAATTTTAACAAACAATTTAGCTTCTTTGTGGTTAGCGTGTTTATTAGGTAAGATTCTATGTTAGCGTCTAGGGTTTTTTAGAAAAACAAGCTAGAACTTCAGGAGCTAACGTAAAATAAAGAATAGGCGCGAGCGGATTTGAACCGCTGACCCCTACCGTGTCAAGGTAGTGCTCTACCCCTGAGCCACGCGCCTTTATGCTAACTTTTAATTTTTCGGAAAGACGGAGAATACAAGACAGTCACACAATTTGTCAAGCTGTCTGTACAAAAATTTAGTAGAGGCAGACCTATGTGTCTGCCCTATCTGCCCTTCTTCTTTATTCCACAATAGAGGGCGAACAGTTCGCCCCTACATATATTTTAATGGTTGCGAATTTGATAAGCACTCGTCCCAGAAACGGGCACTTTAACTTTTTTCCTACTAAAGTTTGCTTGGTTAAATGCAATAATGTAAGAAGTTAAGTAATTAGGCGAAATTGGCACAGGAGTTTCTTTATTCTTGTAGTTGGAGGCACCAAATGGACATTGTGCGTAAAAATGTTGGTAGAAATAAAAAAATCCGTAACCTTATTTATAGCTTGATAGGACTAGCAATGGTAGTTTCAATTACAGTAGGACTATCAAGGCTTAAACCTGCTGCTCCTACAGTTGACCGAGCGGCTGTGTGGGTTGATAAGGTAAAACAAGGCTCAATGCTACGTCAAGTAAGAGGGCTTGGGACTTTAGTTCCAGAAGATATACGCTTTATTCCTGCCACTACTCAAGGACGTATAGAAAAAATCCTGGTTCGCCCAGGTGCTGTAGTAACAAAAGACACCGTGTTAATTATACTAAGTAACCTAGAATTAGAGCAGACAGTTCAGGATGTAGATCTACAACTTAAAGGCGCGCAAGCTGAGTATACAAACTTAAGAATAAAATTAGAAAGCCAAAAACTAGACCAACGTGCAGTAGCAGCAAGTGTCCAAGCCGATTATAGCCAAGCGAAATTACAAGCTGAAGCAAATGAAGAACTTTATAAAAAAGGGCTGCTTTCAGAATTACAATATAAATTAGCTAAAACTAAAGCAGAAGAATTATCAACTCGCTGTGGTATTGAAAAAGAACGTATTGCTATTAGCTTTGAGTCTACAGAGGCTCAACTAGCCACACAACAAGCTAAAATTGATCAATTACAAGCACTTTATCAATTAAGACAAAGCCTTCTTAACTCGCTTAACGTTCGTGCAGGTAGTGATGGAGTCCTGCAACAACTCTCTGTAGAAGTAGGACAACAAGTTACCTTAGGTACAAACCTAGCACGTGTGGCTAACCCTACTCACTTAAAAGCAGAACTAAAAATTGCAGAAACTCAAGCCAAAGATATTTTACTAGGACAAAATGCTAGTATTGATACTCGTAATGGGATTATTACAGGCAGAGTTAGCCGAATTGACCCTGCTGTATTGCAAGGAACAGTAACAGTAGATGTTTTACTAACTGGTGAATTACCTAAAGGCGCACGCCCAGATTTAAGCGTAGATGGAACTATAGAGCTAGAAAACTTAACGAATATTCTTTATGTTGGTCGCCCTGTACATGGCCAAACTAATAGCACCATAGGGATATTTAAGCTAGATAGCACAGGAAAAGAAGCCTTTAGGGTAACAGTAAAACTAGGTCGTAGCTCTGTTAATACCATTGAAGTTCTAGAAGGATTGTCTGTAGACGACCAAGTAATTCTTTCAGACATGTCTGCTTGGGATGTTTATAACCGTATTAGACTTAATTAAAGAAAAATAATTTCTAAGGAGTAAAACCATGGCTAAAGCTGATCAACCTTTGATTAGACTAGAAGGTGTAACAAAAGTTTTTTACACTGATGAAGTAGAAACTCATGCCTTATCTGGTATTGAGTTAGAAATTAGATCTGGCGAATATGTTTCAATTGCAGGCCCTTCAGGCTGTGGTAAATCTACCCTACTATCAATCTTAGGTTTACTTGATAGCCCTAGCAATGGTAGCTATGCATTAAATGGTAAGCCTGTAGGAAAGCTTAGCTTACCCGAGCGTGCAAGAATACGTAATCAAGAAATCGGGTTTATTTTTCAAAGTTTTAACCTAATAGGTGATTTAACTGTTTATGAAAATGTCGAACTGCCTTTGACTTATCGTGGAATGGCAGCAGCAGAGAGACGTAAACTAGTTAATGAGGCATTAGAAAAAGTAGGAATGGGACATAGGGCTAAACATCTTCCTAGTCAACTATCTGGAGGTCAACAACAACGTGTAGCAGTTGCTAGGGCAATTGCTGGCCAACCGCTAATCTTGATGGCAGATGAACCAACAGGAAACTTAGATTCAAAAAATGGTGATGCCGTAATGGAGTTACTTAGAGATTTACACAGAGGTGGAGCTACAATTTGTATGGTGACACACGATCAACGCTTTGCACGTCATGCCGACCGTACTATCCATTTGTTTGATGGCCGTATTGTTGAAGAACGTATGACTATGAATGTATAGCAAACAGTTCGCCGCTACAATCGGGTTTATACGAGGGTATTTGGGGGAAATTATGATATCGCTAAGAGATATAGAAAAGGTTTATAGCTATGGTGCGAGTAAGACTTATGTGTTAAGAAAAGTGAATTTTTATATTGCTGAAGGCGAATTTGTCTCAATTATGGGGCCATCTGGAGCAGGAAAGTCTACCTTACTGCATTTGTTAGGAATGCATGATAGTGCTTGGTCAGGAGAATATTACCTTTTAGACCATCCTGTACATAAATTTAGTAAAAAAGAACGCTCTGATTTACATAAAAAACATATTGGGTTTGTTTTCCAAAGCTATCAACTCTTAGATAACTTAACAGTTTATGAAAACCTAGAAGTTCCTCTTTCTTATCGTGATATTAAACGCAGTGAACGCCATAGCTTGGTTTGTGATATCTTAGACCGTTTTCAAATTGTTGGGAAAAAAGACCTTTATCCTAATCAGCTTTCTGGTGGACAACAACAGCTTGTGGCTATTGCACGAGCGATGATTGCTAGTCCTAAGTTGATTTTGGCCGATGAACCAACAGGTAATCTTCATTCTGATCAGGGTAGAGAGATTATGGAAATGTTCCGTATATTAAATAAAATGGGAACAACTATAATCCAAGTTACTCATTCAGAACAAAATGCTGGTTATGGTAATCGCATTATTAGATTGCGTGATGGTTGGGTTGTATAATTTATTGTTTAATAACTGACAAATCTTTATTCTACTAAGGTTTAAAAATGGCATTTCCAAAAATTTTAATTGCAGACGATCAACCTCATATATTAGAAGCACTACGCTTATTACTTAAAAGTGAAGGGTTTCAAATAGAAACCGCCACTTCTCCAGCTAACGTGTTAAGCTCAATAAATTTACGTGATTTTGACGCTTTGTTGATGGACTTAAACTATGCTAGGGACACAACTTCTGGTCAGGAAGGTCTAGACTTGCTTTCCCGTTTGCAAATCATAGACGCAACCTTACCAATAGTTGTAATGACAGCTTGGGGTAGTGTGGAACTTGCTGTAGAAGCAATGCGCCGAGGGGCTAGAGACTTTGTACAAAAACCTTGGGAAAATGAACGGTTAGTTAGTATTTTGCGAAATCAAATTGAGCTAGGACAAGCCTTACGTAAAGGCCAACGTTTAGAAGCAGAAAACCAACTGTTAAGAAACGAAGGTCAAAGCTTACCAAACTTAATTGCTGAATCTACGGCAATGAAACCCATTTTACAAATGATTGCTAGGGTTGGCCCTTCTGATGCTAACGTATTAATTACAGGTGAAAATGGTACAGGAAAGGGCGTAGTAGCACAGGCTTTACATGCTGTTTCTAATCGCTCAGCAAAATCTTTGGTCACTGTTAATGCTGGTGGACTCTCAGAAGGAGTGTTTGAAAGTGAGCTTTTTGGTCATGTAAAAGGAGCATTTACAGATGCTAAAAGCGAGCGTGTTGGACGTTTTGAACTAGCCGATACAGGGACATTGTTTCTAGATGAAATTGCTAATATGCCGCTTAACCTTCAAGCTAAATTACTTAGGGTGTTAGAAACAGGAGAGTTTGAGCGTGTTGGTTCGTCTCGGACACGTAAAGCAGATGTTAGAATTGTTTCTGCGACCAATGCAGATCTTAATGAAGAAGTTAGTGGTAATCGTTTTCGCCAAGACTTGCTTTTCCGTCTAAATACTATTGAAATTCGCCTCCCTCCTTTACGTAATCGTCGAGAAGATATTGCTTTACTAGCAGCACATTTCCTACGTCAACATTCGCAACGTTATAGAAAAAAGATTATTGGGATTGACGATAATGCAATGCAGGAAATGCTACATCATTCTTGGCCAGGAAATGTTCGTGAGCTAGATCATTCTTTAGAAAGAGCAGTATTAATGGCTCAGAGCAACACGATTAAATCAGGCGACTTGGGCTTAAGGGCAGGCCGTGAGAGTGCGCCAAGGTTAGAAGATATGAGTTTAGAGGACGTAGAATGTTTACTAATTAAAAAAGCACTTGCTCGCTATGAAGGAAATGTTAGCCGTGCGGCTGAAGCATTAGGGCTAAGCCGAAGCGCGCTTTACAGACGCTTGCAGCGATATCAATTGTAACTTATTGTAATAACTAAGGTTTATCCTAGTTACCTTCTTACCACTCAAAGCGTGTATTTGATCCACAAGATGGACAATAATCGTCTTTGGCTTTTATATTTGTACCACAGTTACGACAACGAGGCTTATTATCTGGTTTAGGTGGCGGTGGTGGCAAAGTAGTGTTTGACAAGGGTGCTTGAGGGGCTGGTTGAGTTGGTGGTTGAGGTTGATTACTATCAGCATTTTTTTCCATCACAGCTATTGAACCAACAATGGTTGACCCACAAATATGACAAAATGTTGCTTTTACATCTACTGTCGCACTACAGTTTGCACAAGTAG
>JAHFUF010000285.1 GCA_023265235.1 Blastocatellia bacterium | reverse complement strand
GGCTAGTTCTGTTCCTAAAATAATTCCTTCTTCACCATTTTCACTAGCTTTAAGTTTTTCAACTGAGCCTTGTACTATTGTTTGAAATACTTCATTGGCTTCTTTGCGTGCTTCTAGGTCTACAGCTTTAACAATTGCTCCACGAGAATCAGCCGTACCATTAAGATAGACTCCTGTATAAAGAGTTGCTGCTGCAGCTTTAATACTAGGAATTTTTTCTAGTCTGGCAATTAGTTCATTAGGATTAGAAAACGCTGCTTCATCTTCTTTAAGTAAATTAATATGTGCTGTTCCACCAAGAATTTTACTTATTAAGTCCTGTTCCATACCGCTTTGGAAAGCAAGTACGATTACTAGTGCCCAAACTCCAACCATAATTCCTATAGCTGAAATAAAAGTAATAAAAGATAGTACAGCTTGACGGCGTTTAGCTCGCAAGTAACGTAAGGCAATAAAGATTTCATAACGCATTTTGTTAATCCTTATAAACCTTATTTTGGTGAACTTTCTTGTGTCTCTAATGTTTCGTCTGGCTCTTCCAAATTCTTTCTTTCTGGACGCATATGAGGAAATAAAATCACATCTCGGATTGAGCGTTGACCAGTTAAAATCATTACTAGTCTGTCTATCCCTAGACCTTCACCTGCTGTAGGCGGCATTCCATAGCTAAGCGCACGAATATAATCTTCGTCTAAAACCATTGCTTCATCATCGCCATGTTCACGTTCTTGCACTTGTTCTTCAAACCTATGGCGTTGTTCTATTGGGTCATTTAGCTCACTAAAAGCATTTGCAAGTTCCATTTTGGCAACAAATAGCTCAAAGCGATCTACAAAACGAGGATCATCGGCTGACTGTTTAGAGAGTGGGGAAAGTTCTGTAGGAAATTCAGTAATAAACGTTGGGTTGTTAAGATGAGGCTCTACTAAATGTTCAAATAATGCACCTAAGAGTTTTCCTGCATTGGCTTTTGGAGAGATTTGAGCACCTACTTTTTTAACCAGTTCTTGTAAAGAAGCTAAATCTGTTAAATCTTCTTTAGTAGGAAGTGTAAGGGTTTCTGGCCAGTATTTAATTACTGCTTCGCGCATTGTAAGTCGTGTCCAAGGACGAGCAAAATTAATTTTGCTCTCCTCATATTCAACCTCTAATGTACCACAAACTTTTTCTACTAAAGTTGTAATTAATTCCTCTGTTAGTTCAATTAAGTCTTTATAGTCGCTATAGGCTTGATAAAACTCAAGCATTGTAAATTCTGGATTATGTTTTATTGAAAGCCCTTCGTTACGAAAATTACGATTAATTTCATAAACTCTATCTAAGCCACCTACTGTTAATCGTTTTAAGTAAAGTTCTGGAGCAATACGAGCATATAAAGTAATATCTAAAGCATTATGGTGAGTAACAAACGGTCTTGCGGCAGCACCAGTAGCTAAAGGAGATAGCATTGGTGTTTCTACCTCTACATAACCATGACTATCAAAGTACTGTCGAACTTCTCTAATAATTTGTGATCGTTTAACAAAAACTTCTCTTACATCGCGATTAGCAATTAAGTCTGCATAGCGTTGACGGTAACGTATTTCTTTATTTTGTAAGCCAGCGTGTTTATCAGGAGGAGGAGTTAAGGCTTTAGCTAAAAAATCCAGGTCTTTTGCATGAATAGAAAGCTCGTTGGTTTTAGTGCGAAATATAAATCCACTTGCACCAATTAAATCACCTAAGTCTAGTAACTCAAAAAACCTCCATAATCGCTCACCAACTTCATTACTACGAAGGTAGATTTGTAAAGTCTCTTGGCCATCAGAATAGGTAATAAAGGCAGCTTTACCCATTTTACGAATTGCGCGTATACGACCAGGAACTTGCACTTCTATATGTGCTTGCTCTAATTCTTCTTTAGTCTTACTACTATAAAGTTCGACAATTTCTGCAATTGTATGAGTTTTTTGATAGCGGTGAGTATAGGCAGAAAAGCCTAAGCCAATAATTTCTTGTAAATTCTTTTTGCGCTGTAAAGTCTGTTCATGGTCTTGATGGTCTTTAGGGTCTTGTTCACTCAAGGTTAAAATGCTCCCAAACTAATGATTTGAAAAAGTTAAGCTAAAAAGCTAAAAGGAAAGGTTATTATGATTGAGCCTCCTAGGAGTGTCAAGAAAGTGTATGCAACGAGAAACTTAAGAAAAATTGGAAATTTTAGCTTTTACCACCAAATTTTTTCTGTATGTTAAATAAAGTTTCTATTTTATACTGTTACCTATCTTCACTTTTACCTGACCAGTATTTTAGTTATGGGAGAAAATAAAACGCCTTAACAAAAGCATACATGATTTATACCAGCACCAACTCATTAAACTTTGTTCAGGATAATTACTCGTTTGTTTTTAAGGAGAAAATTTATGTATAAAAGGCAAAAGTCTTTTTCATATCTTAAATCTGTCTTCTTTACCCTATGCTTTACTCTTTTTCTTGTTACTAAAGCAGTAGCACAAGAACCCATTGTGACAGACCCACAGCTTAATCAAAGACTTATGGAGTTTCAGACTAATTTTGAGCTTAACCCACCTTCAGTATTTGGTGCAGCCCCCACAATTGAACTAAAAGGCGGTAGTGACAAAGTTTCCTTCGTTTTTGAACAAAAAGGTCGTTATGATTTTAGTTATGGTTCTATACAATTTCTTCCTACTTCCCCAATTAGTGAAACTCGTTTTATTACTAAACTAGCTATCAACCAAATAGACTTAAGTGGTGATGCAATTATAAGCATAACTAAAGGAAAAAATATCTTTGATCCTCTAAATTGCCCTAGTAGCAAATTATCAGCAGTAGATGTAAGTTTTATTACTCAAGTTGAGTTTGACAGCCAAGACCAGTTACTATTCCAAGATATGAAAGTTGAGTTTGATCTAGCTAAAATTATGGTAATGGTTCCTTGTCTAGGCTCTAGTTCAATAGCTCAAAACCTTGACTTAAATATTAAAAAACTATTAGAAGAAAAATTAAAAGAAGAATTAATCTTTCGACTTAATGAAGACCTTCAAGACAAAAAATCTAAAGGAAGACCTGGTAAAGGAGTACTACAGATTACTAGTATAGGGTTACAAGATGCAGTAAAAAAACCAGACTCCCTAGTAACAAGAACTAGTATAGATGTAGCTAATACTAATTGTACTATGGTAACGGCTAGTGCATCTTCTAGGTGTGGAGTTTCTTCACTAAATGATATAAAAGCTATATTTGCAGATTTAGCTAGAATTCCTAACCAAAATAACCTTAATGCTTTTAAGACGGCTCTAAGCCTATTTAGTAAAGACTTACAGGGTGTTTCTCAAGACCTTTCCGCTTTTGGCCAAAAGACAACACAAAAATTTGTTGATGATTTGAATCTAGTGATTTTAGACGGCCAAATTAACACATTGGAACAAGAAAACCTAATAGCAAGTTTTTCTAACCTAATCTTGGCTGCTAGCATTAATAATACTCAGCTAAACACTATTCAAAACAGTCTATTAACGCGCCTTAATGCAATTTCTGGGGTTTCAACTAAACAGCTACAAACAGACCTAGATAGACTTTTTAGTGATGCTCAACCCTGCTTAAAGCCTTAAGCTAATACTAGTTAAGACTAGTACAACTAATTATTTCTGTAAATTACGAGCTTCTATTATTAAAGGCTCGTAACTGCTTTTTAGGAACAAGTTTGTTTGTATGGCTTTTTTAAAGAACATTTCTGCTTGTTGTGCTAAATCAGCTTTTTGAGTATTTTCTTGTTTTGCTTTTAGTAAATAAAACGCACCTTCTAAAGCAATTGCTTCACCTAACTCTGAATCTATAGAAATAGCTTTTTTAATTAACCCCAATCCTTCTGTTATTTCCTTTTGCGCCGTTTTTTTATTTTTAATTTGCCATTCTGCTTGCCAACGATAGGTTTCAGCTAAAGTTTTATAAAAACTTGCATTTATTTTATCCTCAGGCACTTTCCTTAAAATCTCCCTAGCTTTGTTAAAACTCGCTAATGAGGCTTTATCTTGTTCCATTTGCCAACGTGCAGCTAGTATTTCTATATCACTTTGTTCCAAGTAAATTTCTGAGATATTTGGGTTAAGTTTAGCTGAGGATTCTAATAAACTCCTAGCTTGTACTAAAAGGCTACTAGGATCACGTTTTTGTGTAAAAAAATAATTTGCTTTTCTTATATAAGTAATACCAAAATTATAGTAAGCATCTGAGTTATTAGAATCAAAATCTAAACATTTTTGGTAGTTCTTAAAAGCTAAATCAAAAACCTCTGTAGGATCTAAGCCAAGGTTTATCAAAAATAGCCCTTTATCCATATATGTTACTCCAATGGAATTATAGGTATTAGCATATTTTGGATTAAGCTCAATAGCTGAGTTTAAGCTTTTTATAGAAAAATTATATGACTCTATTGGCTCTATCCCATGCATTGCTTCATAATTAGCCTTGCTCCAAGCAGCAAGCCCCATATTAATATAAGCTGCAAAGTTTGGAGCTAATTCAATAGATTTTTTATATTTACTAATCGCCTTGTCTAATAAATCTCTCCCATCATTATCTTCTTCGATTTCAAGCTCCCCTTTTTTCCAATACACAAGCCCTAATCCATTATAAGGCAATGCATAATTAGGGCTTATTTCAATAGCTTTCAAGTAGCTTTCTGCTGCTAAATCTAAAAATGAGGCTTGTTCTTGTTTCTTTTCATAGTAATCTGCTTTTTGTAGGTAAGAATTACCCATATCATAGAAGGCATACATATCCTTTGGGTTATAAAAAACTGCTTGTTTAGCCATTTCTATAGCTTTATCTAAATACTCATCAGGGGTTCCACTACGAATTATTTCTGATTCAGCCCAACGCCAATAAACCCGCGATTTCTTTTGATAAGCTTCGCCACTCTCTGGATTTGCAATTAAGGCTTTGTCACAGGCTTTAAGAGCTTGGTTATAAGCTTCTTTTGACAAATCTATTTGTGCTGAACTAAGCCCTAATTCCATAGTACGTAGCCATCTTTGGCATTCTCCTTCATAAACAGTATTAGCACTTTCTCCTATTGTTATTGCAACTTTATATGCCTGACCTGCTTTTTGATAATCTTCTTTAGCACTCTCATAATCACCTATTTCCTGTTTATCACTGCCTATTTGCAAATAAATATCAGCCTCAAGTTTTTTGGCTTCATAGAGTGATGGGGTTTGCTCAAAAGCTTTTTGGGACTTTTCTAAAGCTTCATTATATTTTTTTTCATAAAAAGCTATTAACCCTTCAACATAACTAGGCGAAACCGCTACTAAGCTCCTACTTTTCCGTAAGTACTCTAACGCTGGATCACGATATTCTTTTTCTATTTCCCTTTCCCTACTCTTACGTATATCCGAGCTAGTAATTTGGCTAGCTTCTTCTAATGCTTTTTGATAGAGTGCCCCCATAATTTGCCCTAAAGTATAGTTAGCATCAGGGGTGTCATAACCATTACTTAAAGCTAACTCTATATGTTCTCTAGCTTTAAGATAGTCGCCTAGAGTTAAGTAGCCCTGTCCTAAAGCATAATTTCCTGGCCCAATGCCTACTCTACCTACCTGCTGCATTTGCTTACGAATATCTTCCATTTTTTCTTTTACTAGGAGTTTTTCTCTTTGCACATTGTGAAGTGGTAAAAGACTAGCAACCTGCATTATGGTTTCGATTTCTTTTACTTGTTGGCCAAATTTTTGTCCCAATTCTTGAGCTAAGCGTTCTTGTTGGACAGATCTCCAAGTAGTCCATAATCCAAAGCCTAAAGTAATAATAACAACCAAAACAGCAGCAGAAAGCGAAGCTATAGTAATTTTATGCTCTTTTGTTTTTTGCCATATTTTATACTGCCAAGAAACAGGTTTTGCTTGAATTAAAGCACCATCTAAGTAGCGTCTTAAGTCGTCAGCTAAGGCTTTGGCCGAATCATAACGGCGTTGTGGCTCTTTTTCTAAACACTTTAATACAATTGTATCAATATCTTGAGGAATACTAGGGTCTATTTTTTTGATAGGAACCGGCTCAGCTTTAAGTACCTGTAAAAGAACTTCCATAGGATTAAAGCCTTCAAAAGGTGGCCTGTCAGTAAAAATCTCATAGAGGGTTGCACCAAGTGCATAAACATCTGTGCGCCTATCTAGGTTATCTGTTCGGCCTTTTGCTTGTTCTGGTGCCATATAACAAGGTGTACCTAAGATTTCACCTGTTACCGTAATACCTTTACTAGCAACTTCTTTTACCAAACCAAAATCTAGAATACAAGGTTGCAACCTTCCATCTTGGGTTTTTTCTACCATAATATTGCTAGGCTTTATATCACGATGTATTAACCCTTCTTTATGTGCAGCATGCAGTGCGTCAGCAGCGTCAGCCATTAATTTTACTTTTTGTTCTAAGGTTAATACTTTAGACATTTTCTCTAAAGTGTCACCTTGGATATATTGCATTGCAACAAAAATCTGATGCTCTTCTTCTCCTACCTCATAAACCTTGCAAATACTAGGATGGTCAAGTCTAGCTTGGGCACGACCCTCTAGAATCAACCTTTTCTTAGCTGCTGGGTCACGACTTCGTATAAACTTTAATGCTACATAACGATCTAATGCCAAATCATAAGCTTGATAAACACTACCCATCCCGCCTTCACCTAAAAGCTTAATTATTTCATAACGGCCAACCGTTTTTAGTGGCTTAGGATGCGGTATTAT
>JAHFUF010000284.1 GCA_023265235.1 Blastocatellia bacterium | reverse complement strand
GTTTCCAGCTCTTGCCCTTTCCAATTGGCTTGTTCACCACGTTTTGCTTCATAACTTTTAAGCAAATTAAAAGCTAATGGGCGATTTTCTTCATAAGCATACAAATTAAAAAATCGTGTAACAGAATTAAAGCTAGCATTATGAAGGGTTTCTGTTTGAAGGTCGCGGCGATAATTGCGATAACGACCAAACCTCCTTAACAATTCATAGTAACTAGTAGAAATGTTGCTTGGCCATAAAGGATCAAAAGCTTCTTTATAAACTGCCTCGGCTTTGACACGATCACCTTGTTGCTCATAAACGCTAGCACGCTTTTCTAGAAAATAACTTAGCTCATATGGATACTTGTCTTGATAAGTATTTAATATATTATTTGCTTCTGCGTACTTTTTCTTTAATACCAACTCTTCCACATAACTTTTTACTAGTCCAATGTTTTGCTTATCACTAGCAAGTAGTTCTTTATAAGCATCTTCAATAGAAAAGCCTTTAACTTCATGGTCTTTTACAATAGAAATAATTTCACGATAGACAGGTTCACGCTCTTCTAGTCGTAGGTCTGTGGCTAATTTCTGTAGTGTTTCTACTTGGAACTTAAACATTGCTCGGTTGTGATAAAAATTAGCCAATCGACGCATTGCAGCAACAGAATTACCATTTAAGGTAACGTATTGTTTCATTTCTAGAGTAGCTTGATCAAAATTTTCTAGTCGCTCATCTAGCCATGCAGCCGTTAATTGCAGACGAGGATCTTTTGGATAGCGGGAAATAAGCTGCCCTACTTGTTTACGTGCATCAGGAAAAGCTCTTTTTGTTCTGCTACTTGTTCCAAAAAACTCTTCTGAAGTATAAATAGCTTTATCAATATCTACTTGCGAGACTAAATCTGTGTTAGCTATTGGAGCAGGCAAAACTCTATTAGCAGTAGGAGTAGGTTTTTCTTGTTCAACCACTGGCTTAGGCGATTTATTCCCTTTATTTATTGTGCTTGGCTTGTCTGATATTTTTTGACCTGGAGCCAGTTTATCAGCACCACCAGACTTGCCTTGTCCTGTGTCGGCTTGAGGAGCTAGAGAGGACAGGATTAATACACTAAAAATAATTGCTAAAATAGTAAATTTGCGTTTCATAATTATTGTCCCAACACTTCTATGGAAAGTTCTAGGTTGCTATTGTTATGTGCAAAGTCTTCGGCAGTGATAATTAGCTGATATCTGCCTGCTGGTAAGCCTTCAGGAATATGTAACCGTCCAAGATTTACCTTTTCTTTTTCATCCCAAATAATGGCAATAGGTTGCGAGCCAAAGAGCCTAGCAGCAATGCGGCGTGTATCTCTATCAGCCCTTACTTTAATTATTAAATCTGTGCCTGCTTGGACAGTTTTATTACTTAGATCAGCACTTAAACTAGGCGGTCGACTATCGATAATAAAGCTTTTTTCTTCTTCATAAGCATTATTACTTCTATCAATTAAAATTAACCTTGCGTTATAACTTCCATCCTGCATTGTTTTTGGAGCTAAAAAGCGAGTCTCCCAAATATCCTCATCTTTTAAGTAGGTCAATTCTTTTGTTTCTCCAAAAGGCAAAACTGCTACAACAGAAACAATTGACGCATCTGTGCGCACTCTTAACACAGGGTCACCAGGTTTAATGATACGTGGTCGCAAAAGCGAACGAGGCGCAGCTAAAAATGCTGTGTAGGGAGTGACAAATTTATATTTTTTAGACAGTGCAATAATCTCATTAATTGCTGCTTCAGTTTCACCATTTAAGGCTATCTCCCTAAGCAAGGCATCAACTCTAGCCTTAGCCCACAACCTAGGTAAATGATCATAAGTTGTGTCTAATTCTGGTAGTTTCACTGTAGCAGTTAATAGGTCTGGATCACCTGCTTGTATACTATTAATCGCTATTGGGTGCTTTTCATTAGGGTGACGATAGCGTCCAACAAAGGCAAAACGAGAGCCATCATAAGAAACGCGGTCAACATTTGGATAGACTTGATAAAAATCATCACGATAATTTGAAATATTTGAAGTAAAACTAATATCTTCAATTACTGGCTTTCCTACTTTGTCAAAAAACGCTGCTAGCTTAAAGCTTAAATCTTCGGTTTCACGCGCCCAATTAAAATAACCATTGCTTCCTCGTACTAGTTCGCCTAGAACTTGTGTGTTAGTATCGCTACCAATACCAAAAATATAAAGGCGTGCAACTTGTTTGTTTTCTGTATTAAAACTGTTGGTTATCTTCTTTAATGAAGTGCTAGTCAAAGTAGAGTTACCATCTGTAATCATTACAATATTACGTTCATTACCCGGCAATTTACGCGCTGCTTCAAGGCTTGCTCGTAACCCCGCAATTAAATCTGTCCCACCACTTAAGTAACTATTGCGAATAAACAAAATAGCTTTTTCAACATTATCTTTAGTAGCGGCCATAGGCGACTGTGAAACACATTAATATCATCATTAAAAAGCACTAGGTTGAAATTATCTTTTGGGGTTAAAGCTTGAAGAAAATACTCTATTGCTTCAATGGATTTGTCTAGTTTCTCTAAGCGCATTGATAAAGAAGTGTCCAACATTAAAACTACTGAACGTGGGCTTTTTGCCTTTACCGCCTTTTTAGTACCACTAAAAATAGCACTAGCTTCAAAATAGCCATCAGGATTGGGATTAGCACGAGCAGGATCTCGTAGTTCAAGAGGAGAAACCTTTTCAGGAGCGCGATAAGCAAGAAATTGCATTTCACTTTTTGGTACATTTAGTGTGTAGTCAAAAGCAAAATCTTCCTGAAAAGCAATTTGGCTAGCTTGATAACTTGCAACCATTAAGTTCTCTGTTTGTTGTGAAAAAGTCAAAGGGTATTGTTTACTAAGTAGATTAAAATCCTTCATTCGGTATTTACTAGCAATAGCTAAGTCTAGCTTAAACCCATTTGCTAGCTGTTTACCAAAATCTGATGGGCGCAAAGGGAAAGAAAAGTAAGATTTTAGCCCATCTACTGGTAATACTTCGGTATATTCCAACTCCATTCGTTTAGTGCTATAAGGCTGTATAGGAGTAATTTTTGTTGAAAAAGCAGCTTCTCCTTCTTCTGACTGTAAAAGCCCTGGGTCAATATACTGGTGTTTAATTTCTTCATAAATTTCATTAGCACGACGCTTTTCTATAATTACGCCAGGGATACGCACGTCCCCATCCCAAACAGCAAAATCTGAAATAATCGCTGTGGTAGGGATTAAAAATACATACTTTCCTTCCAGTATTCGCCCTGTGTTATTAGTATAGATTTGCATCACGCTCACATGAGCAAACTGGTTATTAATATCAACTTTTACGGTCATTTCTGACAAAGAAAGTGCTGTAGTAGCTAAGAAATTACTAGCATTAGGGTTTGTTATTTGTGTATTACCAGTAAGATCAGTAGGAATCAATACCCCTGCTTGACCATAAATTTGACTAGGGAAAAGCATTAGTAGCATAACTATAAATAATCCAAAAGCGAGGAAGGTTTTTTGCTTATTCACAGCAGTAACTCCTAGTTGCTCAACATTGTTTAAGAAGGGCAGATACATAGGTCTACCCTTACATTTGGATGAGGTTTTATATTGTTTGAATTCTATATATCTATTTTACTTCTTTAATGGATAAAAACGCTAGCTAACTCTAGTGAATTGATGGGTCTAAATTAAAGCGTAACAGACAGGAACTTAACCTGTGGTTATCCACAAAACAGGCTTAGGTTTTTTGGAACGAACCTCAGATTGTTCATTGAAAAATAGGACGAACGGTAGGTAGGCCAATCAAGACTTTGGTTAGGAAACCCAAATATAAAAATTTACTTACTATATGACCAAATCACTGTTGATGGTGATAAAAGCTGTGTGGTGATAAACTCCTAAGAAGGCAGACAAATAGGTCTGCCCCTACTTTATAAACGAGGTGACAGATGTATAAAAAACTAATTGTCATTATTATTTTGTTAGCAATATTTGGTGTTGTTGTAACAGGAATGTACTATAAAGACGAGCCTTCTAAACCTGTTGAACTACTGCTTTCAGGAACAATCGAAGCACAAGAAATTCAAGTTGGCTCAAAAATAGGAGGTCGTGTAACAGAGGTTTTAGTTAGCGAAGGAGAAAATGTTAAAGCAGGCACTCCATTAGTGCGCTTTGATATTTCTACCCTACTAGCAGAAGAAAAACAGTATCAGGCTAAAGTTGCTCAAGCTCAAGCTTATCTGCAAAAACTAAAAAATGGCTCTCGTATTGAAGAAATTGCTCAAGCCCAAGCAGTAGTAAGCCAAGAACTAGCTCAACTAGAAGCATTACGAAATGGCCCACGTCCTCAAGAAATCTCACAAATTAAAGAAGAACTAATTGGACTTAAAGGAGAATTAGAACATAACAAAACCTCTTTAGAACGCCTAGAACAACTCTATCAAGCTGGTTATACCTCTAAACAAAGCCGTGATGATGCTGATGCTAAGGTAATACTAGCTAGCTCACAGTATCAATCCTTACAGCAAAAGCTTTCCCTACTAGAATCAGGTACACGTCAAGAAGATATTCATGCTGGTGAGGAGCGTCACCACCAAGCAGCAGCAAACCTAAAACTACTTCGTACAGGTTCACGTCCTGAAGATATTTCTCAAGCTAATGCACAGCTTGCAGAAGCTAATGCTTTAGTAGAAAAGCTTAAGACTCAAATCAAGGAAGGAGAAGTTATTGCCCCTGTTGATAGCCAAATTGACCTGCTTAGTGTACGTGTTGGTGATTTAGTAATAGCCAATAATCCTATTACTAGAATGTTAGAGACTGATCAAATTCGTGTACGTGTCTACGTCCCTGAACCAGAACTAGGACATGTTTTTGTTGGTCAAAAAGCGAGTGTTTATGTAGATTCTTTTCCTAGTAAAGCTTTTTCTGGTCAAGTAGAACAAATTTCTGCCAAAGCTGAATTTACCCCTCGTAATGTTCAAAACCGTGATGACCGCGCTCATCAAGTGTTTGCCATCAAAATCCATATTGATAACAAAGAAGGCTTGTTAAAAGCAGGTATGGCGGCTGATGTCAAACTAGCACCAAAGGAGTAGGCTTATGGAATCAGTAATTTCAACTAATGACCTAACAATTAAATTCGGTAAGTTTACCGCAGTTAACAGAGTTAGTTTTGATGTTAAGCTTGGAGAAATTTTTGGGTTACTGGGGCCAAATGGTTCAGGCAAAACCACTATTATCAAAGCTCTTTGCGGACTTATTACTAATGCTACTGGTAAAGGTAAAATCTTAGGTTTAGATATTCATAAAGATTCTTTCAAAATAAAAAAACGTATTGGCTATATGTCACAAAAGTTTAGCCTTTATGAAGAGCTTACAGCTAATGAAAACCTAGATTTTTATGCTGGTATTTATCAGATGAAAAAAGAACAAGTAAAATTGCGCAAAGAAGAAGTCTTAAAATTAACTGGGCTAACACCCTATTTAGACCGTCGTGCTGGTGCGCTTTCAGGAGGATGGAAACAGCGTTTAGCCCTAGCCTGTGCAATTATCCATGAACCAGATGTTTTATTTTTAGATGAACCTACAGCAGGAATTGACCCTGTTGCTAGGCGCACACTTTGGGATTTGCTCTTTAAGCTTTCTAGTCAAGGGGTAACCATTTTTGTTACTACACATTATATGGATGAAGCCGAACGTTGTCGCCGAGTAGGGTATATATACCTTTCTAATCTAATTGCTGTTGGCACAGTAGACCAACTAAGAGACTTACCAGAGGTTTCTCCAAAGAACTCAGCTAGGCTAGAAATCCTTTGCGAGTCACCTTCAGAAGCCCTAGCTTTTATAAAAGAACTCCCTTATGTATGGGAATCTACTATTTTTGGACAGTCTATTCATGTTTTATGCGAAGCAGACCAAAAGAGTAAACTCTCTGACGATTTGCAAAAGCAAGGTTTTGGACAACCCAAAATAAGCCCAATTATCCCATCATTAGAAGATATTTTTGTCACTTTAACTAACAATATTATTAACAAAGAGTTAGGAGGGCAAAAGTAATTATGGGAGAAAATAATTTTTTAGCTGGGCTATGGCCTATTTTCAAAAAAGAAATCCTACAAATCCTACGTGACCCTACTACATTGTTTTTCGCTCTTGCTGTACCATTTTTTGAAATGGTTTTGCTAGGAGTTGCAGTAGATACAAATGTTAGACAAATAAAAACCGTAGTTTATGACTTGGCTAAAACTCAAGAAAGCCAAGTTTTGATAGAACGCTATGTTTATAGTGATGATTTTAACGTAGTAGCGCGAGTTAATTCTGATAGAGAACTTTATGATAAAATCGTTTCAGGCGAAGCAAAAGTAGGGGTTAAAATCCCTGAAGACTATTCACGTTCGCTACAAAAAAATACTAATACTAGTATTTTACTGATAGTAGATGGTTCAGAGTCCAATATTACTAGCGAAGCAGTAAATGTCTCTAGCGCGATTACTCTGCAAGAATCTCTACGTCGTATTGCCTTAAAATCCCCTGGTATAGTGGAATCAAGACACAAAGTGCTTTTTAATCCTAACACTCGTTCAGCTAATTTTTTTATTCCTGGCCTAGTAGGCGTTGTATTGCAATTAATGATTATAATCTTAATATCTTTTTCACTAGTCAAAGAACGAGAACGAGGGACACTAGAAAATCTTTATCTTGCTCCTATTAGTCCATTAGGATTAATGATTGGCAAAATGTT
>JAHFUF010000283.1 GCA_023265235.1 Blastocatellia bacterium | reverse complement strand
TTAGTGGTAGTTTTAAGTAAACTAGTTAGCTCCTGTAATTGATTAAGTAACTGTTCTAGGCCATTGGCTAAATCTGGTGAATGTGGGGCCAAGTCAGCATGGCTTTGGGATAAGGTTTTCTGAGCATTTTGGGCATGATGTAGGAAATTGCTTGTATCTGTCCTAGTTGCATTTAATGCTTTGTTAATTTGGGATTGAAATTTATTATTAGCAACCGAAAGACGATTTACACCACTCAATAAATTATTAATTGCAGGTTGAAATTCTCTGCCTATGCTACGACTAGTAACTTCACTAGAGCCTAATTTAGCGTCCAATTGGGATCTTATAGATTTGCTACTTAGTGTAGTGCGAGCACGCAAAGATTTTTCTTGTTGAACCCCAATTGATGGTGGTGCTGACTGTTGAATGTTGTTTTGTTTATCGTTTTGCTCTGTAGTAGGTTGCTGTTTTGTCTCTTTAACATCTTGTTGAAAATCACATATGATGTTTGGATCATTATTATTCACTTTACCAACTGCCATGAAATGCTCTCCTTAGTTATAGATAATATTATTTGGGGTTAAGATAAAAATGAGTGAATAGCCATTCAGTCGCTCTAAATATAGTATCGGGGTAGCAA
Organism: Blastocatellia bacterium; assembly: GCA_023265235.1. Lineage (GTDB taxonomy): Bacteria > Acidobacteriota > Blastocatellia > Chloracidobacteriales > JADJPF01 > JADJPF01. The sequence continues at coordinate 6,128 of JAHFUF010000283.1, read as the reverse complement.
GGAAAAAAGTTGCCAAAACCTTTATTGTTTCCTCAGCAAATATCCTAAAGTAGGGGCAGACTGTCTGCCTTCTTCTAAAAGAGGCTATGTAAATAAAGTTAGAAAGGGAAATAATTTGAGATCCAAAAGCTTAGTAATTTTATTTTTATTTTTTGTTTTGACCTTAAACTTGTTTGCTTGTCAGCAAAAAAAAGCATCGTTACCAAACCCTGAAAACACTGATTATCAAACGGTTACAGATGAAATAGGTAGGCAAGTAAAAATTGTTAATAATCCAAAAAGAATAATTTCTTTAGCTCCTAGCATCACAGAAATATTATTTGCTTTAGAGTTAGGCCAGCAGGTTGTTGGAGTAACTTCTTATTGTAACTACCCTACACAAGCAGCAAAAATCACACAGGTAAGCGACACCCTACACCCTAACCTAGAAATGGTTATTTCTCTTAAACCCGATCTAGTATTAATTAGTACTGCTAGCCAATTAGAACAATTTATGGCTAAGCTTTCAGAAGTAGGAATTCCAGTTTTTGTGATAAAGTCACAATCAGTTGAAGGAGTGTTAAGCTCTATTGAGCTAGTTGGTCAAATTACTGACCATAAAACACAAGCTAAAAATCTAACCACTTCCCTAAAAAAGCGACTAGAAGCAGTCAAAGAACAAATACAAGGTCAAACACCTCCAAAAGTATTTTTTGTTGTTGGGACTGAACCATTGATTACAGCAGGCAAGTCAGCTTTTATAACAGATTTAATTAATCTAGCAGGAGGAAAATCTATCTCTGATGATGTAGCGACAGAATGGCCAGCTTATAGTATTGAAAGCGTGATTGCTCGTGGGCCAGAAATTATTTTGTCTCCTGGAGGGCATAACTTTGACTCTAGTGATACTAAAAGCGTGAAAGCTACCCTACCAAAAGGCTTAGAGGTTACGCCAGCAGTGCGAAATGAGCAAACTTATCAAATAGATGGAGATTTAATTTTGCGTCCTGGCCCTAGAATTATTGATGGACTAGAGCAAATGACAAAGTTGTTTCACACTAAGGAAAAATAGTTGAAAAGAAGACCTTATCTTACCCTTAAATTCTTTGCTGCTAGTTTGTTATTGCTAGGGGGTTTACTGTGTTGTTGTTTTGCAATAGCTTTGTTATATGGCAGTGAGAAAATACCTCCCTTAGTAACTTTTACTGCTGCTTTCAACCATTTGCTAGGAAAGCCAAGTGGCTTATCAATTGAGCTAGAAACAATTCTTTTTACAGTAAGGTTGCCTAGAGCAATTCTAGCCATAATTGCAGGTGCTTCGCTTTCTGTTGCTGGGGCAGCACTTCAAGCTTTACTACGTAATCCTTTGGCAGAACCTTATGTTTTAGGGGTTTCTAGTGGTGCTGCTCTTGGAGCAGTACTAGCTATTATGTGTTAGGGCAAGGTCAAAGAGGGACTTCAACAGATCGATTGATTTTAGCTGGTGTAATTACTACTTCATTTTTATGGGCAGCAATCATTTTTTTGTTAACTGTGGCTAGTAGTTCTAGGTTAAAAGGCATAGCCTTTTGGTTAATGGGAGATCTTAGTAGTAGTGATAATAAATCCTTATTGGTAGTGTTAATAATTAATACCTTATCAATACTGGTGATTTTTTTAGTATCTCGCTCACTTAATTTATTAATGGTTGGTGAGGAAAGTGCTTTAAGTTTGGGAGTATCAGTAGAGCGAATAAAAATTATCGTTTACCTGATTGCTTCTTTGTTAACTGGTGCAACAGTGGCAGTTGTAGGATCTGTAGGCTATATCGGTTTGATTGTGCCACATATTATTCGTATGGCTTTTTCTAGCGATCATCGTTTGTTAATACCTGCTTCAGCTTTATTAGGAGCAAGTTTGTTATTACTAGCTGACACCATAGCGCGTACAGTTATTGCTCCTAGGGAACTACCTGTTGGAGCAATTACAGCTTTAGTTGGTGCGCCGCTTTTTGTTTATCTTTTGCGTCGAACTGCTTGATTAGAAGAGCCAAGACAGTATAATTAGATTTTTATTCCTAATAAAATTTTTCCCTATTTGTGAGACAAACTGTGAGTCCAGTTCAGGCTTCTTGTCCTGCGTGTAGCGCGCCTGTCACTTTTAATGTTAGCTCCTCAATAGTGGCAATCTGTGAGTATTGTAACTCGGCACTAGCGCGAGGAGATCGCAACCTAGAAGATCTTGGTAAAGTAGCTGACCTTACAGAAACAGATTCTCCCTTAGATATTGGTCTAAAAGGCACTTATCAAAACGTTGGTTTTGAATTGACTGGACGTGCTCAACTTGGGCATCAAGCTGGAGGGATATGGGATGAATGGTATGCTGCTTTTGATGATGGGCGTTGGGGATGGATTGCTGAAGCCCAAGGCCGATTTTATGTTACTTTTCAAACACCTTTACTTAATCCAAGTCAATTACCTACTTATGATCAATTAGTTTTAGGTCAAAATGTTAACCTGCCAGATGTTGCGCGCTTGATGGTGGCTGAAAAAGGCGTGGCTACAGCACTTTCAGCTAAAGGGGAAATTCCTTACCGTTTTGAGCCAAAGAGTCAACATCAATATGCTGATCTTTCTGGTCAACAAGGTCTATTTTCTACTGTTGATTATAGCGAGTCACCACCACTAGTTTTTGTTGGTCGCGAAGTACCACTAAAAGAATTAGGATTTCCTCCAGGTGTTGTTAAAGAGCATGAACTACGCCAGGTTAAAGCTTTACAACTAGACTGCCCACAGTGTCGAGGCCCTTTAAGCATACAAGTGCCTGATAAAACCGAGCGTATGACTTGTCCTAATTGTGGAGCATTTTTAGATGTTAATCAAGGTAAGCTACAATACTTAAACTGGCCTAAATTACAACCACTTAAACCTATTATTCCACTAGGTAAAGAGGGTGATTTTGAAGGTAAGAAAATGAAGGTGCTAGGCTTTGTTGAGCGTAGCGTTTGGGTTGAAAACATTCGCTACCCCTGGCAAGAATACCTGCTCTATCACCCAGATGCAGGTTTTCACTGGCTACTAGTTAATAAAAACCATTGGAATTATGTTAAACCATTGCCTCCAGGAGTTGTTATAGTAGACAAATTAATTGGACAAGCTACTTTTGCTGATAAAACCTTTAAGATTTTTGATTGTGGACGAGCAGTTGTTGATTATGTTTCTGGAGAGTTTTATTGGAAAGTAACCATAGGGGAAATGGTTGACGCTACTGATTTTATAGCTCCGCCATTAATGCTCTCAGAAGAAATTGCTGCTAATGAAATTAGCTGGTCACTTGGGACTTATCTTCCTAAAGAGCAAGTAGAAAAAGCTTTTGAATTACCTGCTGGTTCACTCCTAGAACCATTTGATATTGGCCCAACACAACCCTACCTAGGTGCATCAACAGAGGTTTATAAATATTGGGGGGTATTTACTTTAGCTACCATCCTACTTTGGATCTTTTTTGCCATTACAGGCAGTAACAGATTAGTACTTTCTAAAAATTATGTTTTACCTAAACTTGCTAATGCTACAGACTCTACACAAATAATTTTTACAGATCCTTTTGAATTAGCAGGCAGAAAAAATCTTTATGTTGTTGCTAAATCAGGGGTAGATAATTCGTGGCTTTATGTTGAAGGCGATATTATTGATGAAGCAACAGGGCTGGTACAAAATTTTGCTATACCTATAGAGTATTATCATGGCGTTGAGGACGGTGAGTCTTGGAGTGAGGGCAGTACAGAGTCTACAATGTTTATTTCTTCTATGCCTAATGGTAAATATACCTTGCGCTTAGAAGCACAATGGAGTAAATGGCAAGAAGACGCAGGGCTTTCTATTGAAATCTATCAAGGTGTTGCAAGGTCTTGGCACGCTTTGCTAGTGCTATTACTACTACCAATAATCCCAATTTATGTTGCTATTAAAAAAGGCAGGTTTGAATCAAGCCGTTGGGCAGATAGCCCATTTAACCTTAATAGTAATAATGATGATAGTGAGTAGGGGCGAACTGTTCGCCCTTCGGAATAAGAGGGCGAACAGTTTTCCCTTCGGAATAAGAGGGCGAACAGTTCGCCCCTACATTTATGTGATGTTTTATGTTTTTCATTAATTTACAAAAAATATTTCTTTTTCTCAATTTTATTAGGCAATTTTTTTATGAATGCAAAAAAAGTGTATTTGGCTTTTGGTGGATTAATAGTTTTACTTTATACCTTAACTGGTTTTAATGGTTGGGAATATGGCGATAACAAACGGGAAGTAATCCCTCCTAGTGTTCGTCAATCGCCAGGCGGATATCGTTCATTTCACTTTTGGCATTCTGGCTATCATGGAGGAAAATAATGTTACTATCTTTTATCAATCCAAATGATTTTCTTAATGCATTGCTTTTTGCTCTTTTAGGAATGGTTTTATTTGGACTAGCTTTCTTTGTTATTGTAAAGATTTGCCCTTTCTCTATTCGTAAAGAAATCGAAGAAGATCAAAATACTTCATTAGGTATTATTATTGGCTCAGTAATTATTGGTATTGCTCTGATTTTATCGGCAGCAATTCACGGTTAACCAATGATCCGAACCTCAATAATTTTTCTTAATGTACTAATTATTGCTACTTGTGGACTTGTCTATGAGCTACTAGCTGGTACATTAGCTAGTTATGTTCTAGGGGATTCTATTACCCAGTTTTCGTTAATTATTGGTATTTATCTTTCAGCTATGGGAGTAGGTGCTTGGCTTTCAGGTTTTATTGAAAACCAACTAGCACAAAGGTTTGTAGAAATAGAAATCGCTGTCGCCATTCTAGGTGGTTTTTCTGCTCCTATCCTATTTCTTAGCTTTGCCCGCTTAAGCTATTTTCATATCATCCTTTATTTAGTAGTGTTTTTAATTGGTGCCTTGGTAGGGCTAGAACTCCCATTACTAATGCGTATCCTTAAAGATCAATTGGATTTTAAGGATCTAGTCTCTAGAGTATTAACAATAGATTACATAGGCGCGTTAGTCGCATCGCTAATGTTTCCTCTTTTTCTTGTTCCTAAATTGGGGCTGGTGAGAACCTCGTTAGTTTTTGGCTTGCTTAATGTTACTGTAGGGCTTTGGGCAACTTGGACGCTAAAACCCTTGATTAAAAAAGGGCTTACAGAACTGCGTATCAAAGCGGTAGTTGTAATTATTTTGCTACTTGCTGGGTTAATTGGAGCAAATAGAATAACTTCTCTGGCTGAAGATAGTATGTTTGCAGATGATATTATTTATTCTCGAACTACTAATTACCAACGTATTGTTATTACAAAAAGCCGTGCAGGGTTCCAATTATTTCTTAATGGTAACTTGCAATTTAGCTCTGCTGACGAATATCGCTACCATGAATCGCTAGTTCATCCTGCAATGACTTTGTTTGGTAAACCAAAAAGAGTTTTAGTTCTTGGTGGAGGTGATGGACTAGGGTTAAGAGAAATTCTTAAATCTCCTGATGTTGAGTCTGTGACTTTAGTAGACCTTGATCCTGATATGACCAAACTTTCTACTAACTTCCCAATGCTTGCGACTCTTAACAAAAATTCATTTTCAGACACACGAGTAAAAGTAATTAATCAAGATGCAATGATTTGGCTAGAAGATCTAAAAGAGAAGTTTGATGTGGTAATTGTAGATTTTCCTGACCCTAACACTTTTGCTTTAGGTAAACTCTATACTACTAGGTTTTATCGTTTGTTAAAAAAATCCTTAAACGATGGAGGGACGGTTGCTATTCAATGCACCTCACCGCTTTTTGCACGAACTTCCTATTGGTGCATTATTAAAACCATTGAGGCAGCAGGTTTTTCAGTTAAACCCTATCAAACAGCTGTACCTGCTTTTGGGGTTTGGGGCTTTGCACTTGCTAGAGTAGGTGAGTTTGAAGTACCTAAGCAAGCTCCTAAGGATTTACGCTTTCTTAACGATGAGACAATGGCTTCGCTTTTTACTCTTTCTGCTGATACTAGTGCTGTTCCAGTAGAAATTAACCGTCTAGATAATCAGGTCTTAGTTCATTACTATGAATCTGAGTGGCGGCGTTACGAATGAAGTTTACTCGACGTGAAGTTTTAACTGCTTTCTTGGGCGCACCTGTAGCCCTAAC
>JAHFUF010000282.1 GCA_023265235.1 Blastocatellia bacterium | reverse complement strand
AGTAGGGGAGATCGGTCTTGTCCCAACAGCAGGCGCGGTAGCAGGAGCACTTTATAAATTTGATGGAATACGCCGTTATTCATTACCAATGAAGGACGCACCAGCAGCTAAGAGTATTCCTAAGGGATAGTAGGGACGAACCTATGTGTTCGCCCTCTTAAAATAAAGAAGAAGAAGATAAAGAAGGGCGAACACATAGGTTCGCCCCTACTTCCGATAATGTTTATTCTTTAATAAAATAAACCAAATTATCTTCAACACGGTAAAGCATTGGTGCGATGGTGATTTTAGGATATCTTGAACGCAAGCGTTTTGCTTCGCTCAAAACAAAGTCAATTTCATTATTAATTTCATACATAGGCGCGAAATGCATAAATTGCTGTTCAGCTAATTCTTCATCCCAACCAGCGTTTTCCACTAAGCCTTTGATAAAAATATCACGTCTTGAAAATAGGTTGACCATACCACAATTATTATGCCCTAGTAAGGCAATATACTTGACACCACCTACAGCAATTGAGTATGAAACCTTAAATTCACTGTAGCGCAGGTTTGTTCCACCAACTCTTAATATATAAGCAAAATTCTCAGGCATGTTTATGCGTTTACGGTTATCCATACACATTCCAAGCAATAACTGTGCTTTAGTAAAAACGTCAAGTGGGCGATTTAAGTTATGGTATTCAACAAAAAGTCCTATAGGGGTTTCTTGATAGGCTATAGGAATATCTTCTTTAGATGAAACAGCAAGTAATTTGCTCATTGGGGGTTTTGTCCTTGGCTCTGATTAGCTTTTATCAAATTTAACAGTGCTTTTTTCTATGCTATTATGCCAGACACAATACTATCTAAATTTACCTTGGAATAGAAATGACTTCTGTAAATTAGTGGATAACTAAATAATTTTTATAGTGTAGAGGCTCTAATAATGAGAAAATATTTTGTTATTTTATTGATTATACTAGTATTAACTATATCTGCTTGTGAAAAAGCCATTCCTTTAGGAACATGGTTACCTGCTAATACTGGTACGCAAAACACTTTTTTTGAGCTTAATTTTGTTTCTCCTCAATCTGGATGGCTTACGGGTTGGTTTGAAAAAGGCCCAGAAGCTACTGAAGGTTGGCAAATCTTGCAAACTAATGATGGTGGCCTAACTTGGATACCAATGGCTAATCAAGCAGAACAAAAGATTAAGTATGTTTATTTTATTAATGATAAAACGGGTTGGGCATTAAATTTAACTCAAGATGTGCTTACTACTAATGATGGTGGCGTAAACTGGACAGTTTCACGAACGGCTGGCAAATCTAAGATAAAGTATAATTATAATAACCCTACAGCACCTACTGAAGTACCAGACCCAATCAATAAAATGAAATTTATTAATGAAAAGACAGGTTGGGCTTGGGGCGGTGGTAAAAAAGATAGTGCAGTTGACCAAGAAGGTATTTTTATTCGCACTGTAGATGGTGGTAAAAACTGGCAAAAAGTAGAATATCCTTTTGCTAGCGAGCTAAAGACATTGTTTTTCCTCAATGATAAATTTGGTTGGGCTTCTGACACTAAAGCAGGGGTTTATAAAACTCTTGATGGTGGCCAGACTTGGCAAAAACAGCCTGATGATATGACTCGCCCTTCAATTAATGGTATTTCTTTTGTAAATGAAAAACGCGGCACCATTGTAGGTGATGGTTATATTGGTCTAACTGAAGATGGTGGAGCGACTTGGAAGCCAATAAAAGTAAAAGGTGCTTATTTAAATGATGTTTACTGGGTAAATGAAACTACTGCTTGGGCAGCAGGGGACAAAGGTAAATTAATGGTATCGCAAAATGGTGGTCAAAAGTGGGAGCATATAAAACCAAGGTTGGAAGAACCAGATCTTGCTAATATTACAAGGATAAAATTTTTAGACATTAATTCTGGTTGGGCATATGGTAACAATGGTCTTTTACTCCATTATGAAATGGAAAAGGCTGAATAAACTAAAAATTTATGTTAGGTAGAGTAAAACTAATATTAGTATTGGTAATAGCGTTTCTATTAGGTTTTTGCTGGTTGATGGCAAAGCCTAATCAACAAAAACTACTGTCTAAAAATAATGAGCGACTAGCAAAACTTCCTAAAGTAATGCTTTGGGCATGGGAGAGAGCAGAAAATCTAAAGTTTATCGACCCTAAAACTACTGGAGTAGCATTTTTAGCTAAAACTATTTCCTTAAAAGCAACCGAACTAGACATTCGCTCTAGGTTTCAACCTTTAGAAGTTCCTCCAGATACTAGCTTGGTTGCAGTAGTGAGAATAGAAACAGACCGTTACCTAAAACCTGTTTTTTCACTAGAGCAACAAGAAAAGGTTTTAGAAGCAATTATTGCTCTAACAAAGCTAAAAGGGGTAGTTGGACTGCAAATAGATTTTGATGCTAAAGAGTCAGAACGGAGCTTTTACCGCAGTTTACTAGTAAAGTTACGTGACTTACTACCTAGTAATTATATGCTTTCTATTACTGCACTAGCTTCTTGGGCAATTTATGATAATTGGGTTGCTGACCTACCAATTGATGAGGCTGTACCAATGCTTTTTCGTATGGGTGCAGATAAAGAGCGAGTATTAAACTATTTAGCAGCAAAAAAAGATTTTACTTCACAAAATACTAGTACAAGTTTTGGTATTTCTACAGATTCAGAACTTCCTTGGTTACCAGCAGAAAGACGTGTATATATTTTTGCTGAACGATCTTGGTCAGCAGAGTTATTAAATGATTTACTACAAAAGGTGGAAATATGGCAAACAAAATAAGATTACGTAGAATAATTCTATTAATCGCCTTAACCATAGCGGTATGTTATATTACGCCTACTTTACTTAGTTGTGGGCCAAATTTTAGTACAGCAATTTTTACTTATTCAGCACATCCTGATTTGCCGCTAGAAGCCTTTGCTAATGGTGAAATAGGAGTATTAAAACCAGAGTATGCTCGCTCTTATTTAGTTGTAGCATATCGTTACTTAAATGATGAAAAACTTGGCACAAAAGAACAAAAATCTGTATTAAATCTATGGTATGACAGGTTGGGTACAGATGCAGTAACAGAAGAAGATGCTAAAGCGTTTAAGGCAAGTAGCCTTTCTACTAGTGAGGATGAGGATGAAGATAAGTATCAAGCAATAGGAAGTTCAGATGTGTGGTTAGAAGCTAGGAAAAAAGTTGTTGCTACAGAGCTTGAGAAATATTTACAGACTAGCAAAAATGTTTCATACCCAGACATTTATGTTGACTACTTAAATTGTAAAGATAACGCTTTTGGCACTGCAGCCAAGACCTTAGAAGAAAAAATAAAAACCCTAGGTGCTGATAACCCAGAAGTAAAGGAATGGGTAGTCGCACAAGATCAGGTGTTTTCTAATTGTTCTGAGCTAGGTGCAATACCTAGTCCAATAAAATCTAGTAGTAGCCCAAGAGCAAAGGCCGACCGTGCTTATCAGATTGCGGCAGCGAGATTTTATCGAGAAGACTTTGATGAGGCTGCAAAACTGTTTAGACAAATAAGTAACGATACATTATCGCCTTGGCAAAAGGTTGCTCCTTACCTAGTTGCTAGATGTTTGGTTCGTAAAGCAATGCTTAGTTTGCCGCCAAACAAAGACATTTCTTTCCAAGGCTATTTTGACCGAAATATAATGTTACAGGCAGAAACACAAATAAAAAGTGTTTTAGCTAATCCTGAATTAGCGGAGTATCACCCTGCTGCACGTCGCTTAAATAAATATGTAAGTTTCCGCTTAGAACCAACAAAACTCTTAACTAAGTATGTAGAGGGTTTAACAAAACGAGATGGTAAAAGCTTTGGACAAGACTTAGATGGTCTTACTAGCCTCTTAGATGGGTTAGCAGATGATCCTTATGATTATGACTTGCCTAAAAGCATAGTTACTAAGCGGTTATCTGATGTGTTAGGAAAAAATGACTTAACAGATTGGGTGCTTAATTTTCAGTTAAATAATCCTGGCGCGTTAAATTATGCTTTAGAGAAATGGGAAAAAACTAGGTCAACACCGTGGCTAGTGTCTGCACTAAGTAAGATTGATAGTAAACATGCAAAAGTATCAGAATTATTATTAGCCGCAGATAAAATCTCTACTAGCTCCGCCGCTTTTCCTAGCATCGTTTTTCATAAAGTACGTTTGCTAAAAGAAGCAGGAAAAAATATAGAAGCACTAACAGAGCTTGACAAAATACTTGTCACAAACCTACCGCTTTCTGGCCGCAACCAGCTATATTCTCAAAGAATGCTACTTGCACGTAACCTAGATGAATTTCTTAGGTATGCTGAACGTACTGTAGCTGGAGAAGGTTATTTTTATGACAATAGGGAAATTCCAGATCAGTATCAAGAGGAAGAAGAAAAAACAGAAAAAAAACTAAAAGCAAAGCCTAAAATACTATTTGATATTGATTCAACTGCAATTATGAACAAGTATTTTTCTCTTTCTTTGATAAAAGAAGCTGCTTTAAATCAAAATTTGCCAGTATCTTTACGTAAACGGTTGGTGATGGCTACTTGGGTAAGAGCAGTGATTTTAGAAAATGAAGAAATAGGTAAAGTAGCAGCACAAGAACTAGGAAAATTAATTCCTGAACTTAAAGAAAGCTTAAGTGATTATCTTAAGGCCATTTCACCTGAGTCTAGAAAGTTTGCAGGAATCTTTTTAATACTTAGGTTTCCAGCTACAAGGCCAATTGTTGATTCTAATGTAGATAGAGAAGATGCAATAGGTGTAATTAATAGTTTTCGTGATAATTGGTGGTGTTCTTTTGATCCTACAGATGCTGCTAGTTCAGTATATTCACGAGTAGAGCGTGATAGTGAAGGCAATCCTAAACCACAAAAAGAGGAAACCCCTACTTTTTTAACTAAAACGCTCCTAACTCAAGCACAAGCAGAACAAACAAAACTAGCTAGTTTAGGTACAGCACCAAACTATTTATGTGATGAAGTGGTAAAATGGGCAAAAGCTAACCTTACAGACCCTCGTGTTCCAGAAAGCTTACATTTAGCTATAAAGTCAACTCGCTATGGTTGTGTAGACAAAAAGACACTTCAGTTTTCTAAAACGGCTTTTCAAGTCCTACATAAAAACTTTCCTAATGATGCTTGGACTAAGAAAACCCCATACTTTTTTGGTGATCAATAAACCTAAAAACCCCGTAGGGGCAGACCTATGTGTCTGCCCTTTATTCATAGCTTTAATGGCAGATAAAAAATGATTGGCACTAAAGTATCACATTACACGATTTTAGAGCATATAGGTATAGGTGGCATGGGCAATGTTTACAAGGCTTTTGACCCTCGTCTAGATCGTACTATTGCACTAAAAATACTTCATTCTAATGCAATGCTAGATGAAGCTAAACGCCAACGTTTTATGCAAGAAGCTCGTATAGCCTCTGCACTTAACCACCCTAACATTATTACTGTTTATGAAATTGGTGAAGAAGAAGGACAATGTTTTATTGCTACGGAATTTGTTGATGGCCAAACACTTAGACAAAAATTTCAAGGTAGCGCATTACCAGTACCTGTAGTTTTAGAAGTTGCAACTCAAGTAGTTAAAGCCCTTAAAGTCGCACATTTAGCAGGGATTATTCATAGAGATATAAAGCCAGAAAATATTATGATTCGGCCAGATGGCTATGTAAAAGTACTAGACTTTGGGTTAGCTAAATTCCTAGATATGGAAGTTACTTCTGGTGGTAGCACTCGTCGTCCTTCACAGATAATAAAAACAGAAAATAGCATTGTACTTGGGACTGTAAGGTATATGTCTCCAGAACAAATACAACACCTACCAATAATAGATCACCGTAGTGACATTTTTTCATTTGGTATACTTTTATATGAAATGCTTACAGGGCAAGTTCCTTTTAGTGGGCAAAAAGCAATAGACATTGCTTATGAAATTATTGGGGCTAATCCTCTGCCTCTTAACGAGTTATCTTCAGGCGCAGTTAGCCATTTTCAGTTTTTAATTAATCGTTGCTTGGAAAAAGATCCTTCTACTCGTTATCAAGACGCTGATGGCCTGCTTAAAGATCTAAGACAGTTGCATAGACGCTTAGAAGTATTAATTAATCCAACAGACAATGAATTGCTTCCAACAGTATTTTCTCCTGAGCCTATAATTTCTCCTGTTATTACTCGTCCCTCAGTAGTAATTCTTTATCCAGACAACCTTACAGGTAGTGTGGAATTGGCTTGGTATAGGGTTGCTCTAGTAGAACTTTTAATCGCTAGGTTAAGTTGGAATGTTGGTTTAGATGTAGTTAGCCATCGTCAGCTAGCAGATGTGTTTTATCAGCTAAATTATGACTTAGAACAAGATGTTGATAAACCTATGTCTTGGGAGATTGCCCACAGAGTAGGTGTAGAGCGGTTTTTCCTTAGCTCTTTTACTTTCTTAAATAGCAATATGTCTTTTTCAATCCATGCTTATGAAGTAAGTAGTGGACAACTAAATTTCTCCCTAGTGGCTAAACGTTCTCAGGATGAAATATTTGGATTAATAGATGAAATAGCCTTACGTATTGAAAGAGAGCTACACTTAAATAGAGAGGATATTGAAGCCCCTAAAGTTGTTGATTTAGTCACCAATTCTTTAGTCGCGCTACGTGGGTTTGAATCAGGATTTCGTTATTATCAACAAGGAGATTGGGAAAATGCTAGAGAAAGTTTTTGGCAAGCTGTTAAAGAA
>JAHFUF010000281.1 GCA_023265235.1 Blastocatellia bacterium | reverse complement strand
TTCTAAACCTTCAGATAATACACTTTCTACTATTAAAGCATAATCATTAGCTGAAATAACAGACTCTGCCTCTGGAGCACGAAACATTAGCATATATTGACTAGCTTGTTGTTGCCCAGGGTTTTCAAGAAGTTCTCGCTGAAATACGGCCGGATGCGGGGCATTTATAATAATTAATTTTTCCAAATACTCAGGATACTTACTGGCAAATACCCAAGCTACTGCTCCGCCCCAGTCATGAGCAATAAGAGTAAACTTTTTATATCCTAAGTGTTCCGCCAATAAGCGAACATCTTCAATTAAATGCTCTATTTGATAGGCTTCTACCTGTTCTGGTTTTGAAGATAAGTTATAACCACGCATATCTGGTGCTATGGCCAGGTGATCTTGACCAAATTCAACTAATTGGTTTTTCCACTCATACCAAAATTCTGGAAACCCATGCAAAAACATCATTAGTTTACCGCTACCATTAGCAGCATAATGTAGCTTTACTCCATTTATTTCTGCATACTCGTGCTTCATTACCTTATTTTTACCTCATATGTTTATAATTTAGTGATATGTTGCAGATAGGGGTTTCCCATACTAACAGAAGGACGTGAAAGTTGACGTTCAGTTTCTTCACTTTGGCACTTAGGGCATTCTACTTTTTCTTCTGGCTTATTTACTAAAGCTTCAAATTTATTTTCACATTTTTGGCAAATATAATCATAAAGTGGCATAAAGACTAACTCCTTTATTTAGGTGATTTTAAGGCTACTTAGTAGCTCCAGCTTGTTTTAATAGCTCTATTATTTCTGTAAACATGCCTCCAGTAGCGTACCTTAAAGCAGTAGCACCAGATTTTGATCGAGCATTAACATTTGCTCCTGCTTTAATTAACATTTCTACAATTTCAGTATTACCCATTGTAGCAGCACAAATCAAAGCTGTTGTGCCATTTTTAGCATGAATATTAACATTTGAACTAGAATTAAGTAAACTCTCTATTATTTCTAATTGATCTTCTCTAACAGCGTTCATAAGTGGAGTTAGACCTTCATCGTCTTGTACATTAATATTTGCTCCTGCTTTAAGCAATATTTCTACTATCTCTTGATAGCCTTCTAACACAGCATTCATCAAAGCAGTGTTACCATATTGGTCTAGGGTTTCTAGGTTTGCTCCTGCAGCAACTAGAACTTTTATGGCGATAATATCTCCGTCTAAAGCAGCAAGAGGTAAATCATTATTTTTAGTCTCAGATGTAAACATACTAGTTATGCTCAAAAGTAATATTAAAAATTATTGGTTGTTCTGGTTTTACCTTAGAGGCGACAACTTTAGCAAGAGAGGATACCTCTTGGTTCCCAGATTCAATAGTTACTTTAGCCAATTGCGTGCTAGCACGAAATTGTTCCCACTCAGCAAACTCTTTTAGGGTTAATTCATACCCTGGTTTTGAGTTTAGGAAATTTGGGCTAGTTAGTGGTTGAGCAGAAAAAATTATAGTGTAAGTTTCTTTACCAGGTGTTCCCCCCAGATTTATAACACGATCTTCGCCACTACTTGCCACACCACTAGGAAAAGTTATTTTCTCGCCTAAACTAATCTTATTGCTTTTGAGTCCAGTATCTGATGTAGGAGTATTAGAAAGAAAATTCATTAACAGATCATTTTTCCCTACTCCTAAAATGTACAAGTATCCTGATTGATTAGGAAGAAAATGAAACTTAAAATAATAGTCACTAGGAATAATGCGAATATCTGCTTTGTTGATAGGGACAATTTTGTCTGTTTCTTTCTTCCTAGGTGGTGTAAATTCCAGCCAATAGCGTAGTAATTCAATTTGTTCTATTGAGTTATTTGATGGCGATAAAGTAGGTGTAGCCGCGTTTATAAGAGGTGTATTTGTATTGATAAAAGTTTGGCTTTTCCAAACATATACACCACTAGCTAATACAAATACTAGTAGTACAGCACTTATTACTAGATAGGGTTTGCTGTTTTTAGGTGTTAAAAAAACTTCTGATTTACTTGTTGTTTTGTCTTCATCAAAAAAGTTTTTTGTCTCGTTTGTTTTTTGTATTTTGTTTGTTTGAAGATTACTTACATTTAGTTTGTCTTTACTGGTTTCTTGTGTTTGTCCAATATAAATTTTACTATCTGCTTGAGTATTTTCTACCCTGTTTACTAAAGTAGCAATATTATTGAGTGTTTTCTCTGCTACTTGTTTTGACTCTGCATGAGTGTTTTCTGTTTTAGCGATTAAAGTAACTTGATTTTCTTGTGTTGTATTACTAGAAAAACCAGCAGTTTCAATAGGTTTTGATGTAACTAGAGTTTCACATTGTAATAAATCTTCATCATTATAGACTTCATATTTCAATGCATTTTTTAATTCTACAAACAATTCTTGACAACCATTTGGGCGTTTATCAGGATCTTTTTCAATAGCTTTTTCAACTACTTTACTAAACTCTTCTGAAACACTACTGACTATTTTACATAATAAAGAGGGTGTAGTTACAGAATGTTCATAAGCTAGTTTTTGTATTGTTTTACCGCTAAAAGGTCTTACTCCTGCAACTAATTCATATAGTATGATACCTAGACTATAAATATCTGCTCTACCATCTATTTCATCACTATTCCATTGTTCAGGTGACATATAATGAGGAGTACCTAATATTTGTCCTGTAGCGGTTAAAGCTGTAGCATCTACACTTTTAACTTTTGCAATACCAAGATCTAAAAGCTTTACCAGCATTGAACCATCTTTTGTTTTACCAATCATAATATTATCTGGCTTTAGATCTCGATGAATTATCCCTAAAGAATGAGCCATTGTTAATGCATCACCAATTGGGTTAAGTATATCAACTGCTTCTTTGGGTGAAAATTTCCTACGTTTTTTTAGTTCATCATTTAAGGTATGTCCATTAACATATTCTAACACCATGTAAAACATTCCATCTTGTGTGGTGCGCAAATCATGTACAGCAACAACATTAGGATGACTAAATTGTCTTGCAGTCTTTGCTTCTCTTAAAAATCGACGTTGGTAGTCAGAGCTTTTACTAATACCACTAGGCATAACCTTTATTGCTACTTGATCACCTAGCATAGTATGGCGTGCCCGAAAAACTGCTCCCATTCCCCCTTGGCCAAGTAGCTTTTCTATTAAGTATTGACCATCTAGTGTTTTACCAACTAATGCAGCTAGGTTTTCTTCTAAAATTTCATTATCTTCAGGGCAAATATTTACTGTACTATCATATTGTTTCTTACATACTGGACAAATTTTCATATTATTTAAAATAATTAATATAGCTTTGAAAAGTACCAAGACTAATAAAACGATTGTTTAACGATAAGGCTTTATAAAACTTTGGTAGCATTTTATCATCCGCGCTAGACTTGTTAATAGGGTTATCACCTAAATTACACACTTTTTATCAACATTTATTTAGGCTAATTAATAATCTCCGTAGAGTTATCAGACTTCAGTTCATAAATAACTCCTCGCCAAGCTATCTGATTTGTCCTAAGTGACATTATTAGGTTGTAGAAAAAAATTAGTGCTACTAAAGGAGAAAGTAAATAGTAACTTAGACGATATAGTGAAATTACTTCTTTATAATCACTTAACACAAGTTTAACAGCTTTTATGCGCAAATAGCTTTTCCACACACCTAAAATATAAATACTTAAGATTAGTAATAGTGGCCAATAATTATAGTTTACTAGGAGTTGATAAAAGCTCAAGAATAACCCTAGAAAAAAAACTATGTTAAACATTGCGTTTGAAACCAACAGTAACCACCAAAGTTTAGGAGAATATACTTTTGTAATAATAATTTGGCGTGTAGTAAATTCTAGCAATTGAGCTAGGCTACAACTCCCTAAAGAAGGAACTAAACAAACAGGAACAAACTTTATATAAAGCTTCGCGTTCTTTACTGCTTTGGTTAAAGCATAATCGTCACTAACTGTCCCTTGCCAATATTTTTTTACATCAATAAGCTTGAAAGTCTCTCGCAAAATAGCCATTGAGCCTCCCCAAGCAAAATTATTTCTATGCCCTCCTAGACTAGTGGCTATAGAGCCATTCCAGACTGACCGCAGCAAAGATGCTAAGTTTCCAGTACTAGGAATAAACCAACGATAGCCAGTGGTCGCACCTACTTCTTTATCCGCTAGTGGTGTAACTAACGCACTTAACCAATGTGAAGGGAGACAAACATCCGAATCAACAAAAGCAAATACTTCAACCTCATCATTTAATGAAGAAACTGCGACTTGTAGGTTATGCACTTTTTGACCACATGTCTTGCTTTGACCAGCAACTAAGCACTGTGCTTTTATATTAGGATATTTAGCTTGCCAGGTATTAATTTCAGTAAAAGCTGGATCTGTGGCACTCTCTACAACAAAAACTATTTGGTAATTAGGGTAGTCTTGTTCAAATAAAGATTTCAAATATTCATTCATTGAATCTTCTAGCCCTTTACAAGGAGCAATAATAGCGGCTAAAGGTGTAAACCCTGAATTATTTTTAAATTTGCGAAAATAAGCTAGGTAGTCAAACCCTTGTTGTAAAGAGATTAGGCTTTGGATAATTAGTAATACTGCAAATATATAAAATATTATCATTGTTGTAGGAGCGAACTGTTCGCCCTCTGTTAAGATCTGTTTGCTTTTTGCTTATTTTATGTATCAAAAACAAAAAGCCGCCCAAATTTAGGCGGCCTTTTGAAAAAACCCAATTTTTTTTAAGTTTCCATTTAAGAGAAAACCCTTGACTAGAATCCGCCCATGCCACCACCTGGAGGAGGCATAGCTGAGGCTTTTTCTTCTTCTGGAATTTCAGAAACTAAAGCTTCAGTAGTTAGCATTAAGCCAGCAATAGAAGCAGCGTTTTGCAGTGCAGTACGCGCAACTTTTGTTGGATCAATAACACCAGAAGCTACTAAATCTTCATATTGTTCGGTTTGAGCATTAAAACCAATGCTCAGGTTCTTTTCAGCCTTAATATGTTCAATAATAACAGCACCTTCACGGCCTGCGTTATTGACAATTTGGCGCAGTGGCTCTTCTAAAGCGCGACGAATGATAGAAACACCTGTTTGCTCGTCTTGTTCATCTAACTTCAAACTTTCTAAAGCTTTTTGAGCACGAACAAATGTTACACCACCACCTGGGACAATACCTTCTTCAACAGCTGCACGAGTAGCATGCATAGCATCTTCTACACGGGCTTTCTTTTCTTTGAGTTCAGTTTCAGTAGCAGCACCAACTTTGATTACAGCTACGCCACCAACTAATTTGGCTAAGCGTTCTTGTAATTTTTCACGATCATAATCAGAAGTAGTGTTGTCGATTTGGCTACGAATAATATTGACACGAGCTTGAATATCAGTACCTTTGCCACCACCTTCTACAATTGTAGTGTTGTCTTTGTCAATGGTGATTTTTTTAGCACGGCCTAGATCTTCAACTTTAACGCTTTCTAATTTAATACCAAGGTCTTCACTGATTAGTTTGCCACCAGTTAATACAGCAATATCTTCTAACATTGCTTTACGGCGATCACCAAAACCAGGAGCTTTTACAGCGCAAACTTGGATTGTGCCACGAAGTTTGTTTACTACTAGGGTAGCTAGGGCTTCGCCTTCTACGTCTTCAGCAACAATTAGTAGTGGGCGACCTTGACGAGCTACTTGTTCTAGTAATGGGAGTAAATCCTTCATAGAACTAACCTTTTTCTCATTTAGCAGGATAAAACAGTTTTCTAAAACTGACTCCATGCGTTCTGGATCAGTAACAAAGTAGGGAGAGAGATAACCGCGATCAAATTGCATACCTTCTACAACTTCTAACACGGTTTCTAAGGATTTTGATTCTTCTACAGTGATAACACCGTCTTTACCAACTTTGTCCATTGCTTCAGCAATAATTTTACCAATTTTGACATCACCATTAGCGGAAATCGTGCCAACTTGAGCAACAGCAGTACCACTAACAGGTTTGGACATTTTTTCAATTTCTTTAACAACTGCTTCAACAGCTTTTTCAATACCACGTTTGAGTGCCATTGGATTAGCACCAGCAGCGACAGACTTAACACCTTCTCTAAATATTGCTTGAGCAAGTACGGTGGCAGTAGTAGTACCATCGCCAGCAACATCAGAAGTCTTAGAAGCCACCTCACGCACCATTTGGGCACCCATATTTTCTAATGGGTCTTTAAGGTCGATTTCTTTTGCTACGCTTACACCATCTTTAGTGATAGTAGGAGCACCAAACTTCTTTTCAATTACAACGTTGCGCCCTTTTGGGCCTAGGGTAACTTTGACTACATCGGCGAGTTTGTTAACGCCACGTAAAATTGCTTGTCTTGAGTCTTCGCCATGAATAATTTGCTTTGCCATAGGATAATATCTTCTCCTTAAACTTTCTTTATCTTTAGAATTTTTAGTAGTTAAAAATTTTAATTTGCCTTAGCTTAATAGCTTAATAATTAAGCACCTTGGCCTTTTGTTGCGCCTTCAATTACGCCTAATACTTCGTCTTCACGCATAATCAAGAACTCTTCGCCATCTAATTTCACTTCTGAGCCAGAGTACTTACCAAATAATACACGGTCACCTGCTTTTAAAGCCATTTCTACTCTAGTCCCATTATCTAAGACTTTTCCTTGGCCAGCAGCAATAACTTTACCTTCTTGTGGTTTTTCTTTTGCTGTGTCAGGAATAATAATTCCACCTCGGATTTGTTCTTTT
>JAHFUF010000280.1 GCA_023265235.1 Blastocatellia bacterium | reverse complement strand
TATGTCTAAACTTAGTACTATTTTTATATGTGTGTTAGTTCTTTTACTAGCAAGCTGCCAACTAATAATTGCTCAAACTACTGAATCTGATAAAGAATCTCAAGAAGAGCTAGCAAGAACAAAGCTTTACCAAGGGCAGTATTTACAAGCAGTAGAGCTTTTTCAAAAACTAGTTACTAGCCAAGCTTCTCCAGAGACTTATTACTTACTGGGGTTAGCCTATAGTAATAGCGGACAGACCGAACCTGCTATAACTGCTTTTAAGAAGGTAATAGAATTAAAACCAGATTACATCAGGGTATATGCTAGTTTAGGTGAGGTATATGCTCGCTTGGAAAAACGACAAGAAGCACTTGATATCTATAACAAAGCATTAATCATAAAACCTAAAAATGATATAAGCGATTATATTGGGTTAGGCAACGTTAATGATGCTGTTGGTCGTAAGCCAGAAGCTATAGCTGCTTATCAACAAGCAGTTAAGCTTAAGCCAGATGATCCAGAGGCACACTTTTTTTTAGGTGGAAGCTATTTTGATCTAGGTAAAATGACTGAAGCCATAACAGAACTTAAAGAGGCTATTAAATTAAGAAATGATTTTGCCGCAGCCTATACTTTTTTAGGAGTAGTTTATGGACAATCAGGAAGCTTTTCTGAGTCGATTGAGCCACTAAAAAAAGCTATTGCGCTTAATCCAAACGACTTAGCTAATCGACAATTCTTAGGTATGGTTTATGTAAACTTAAAAGATAAAGATTCTGCACTAAAGCAATATGAAGCAATAAAAGCAATAGACGAAAAAGTAGCTAGTGAGCTAATTGCAGAAATAAACAAGCTAACCACAGAAACAACCAATACTAAAACCGCTTCAACCCCAACCGTTACTATTATCAAACAAAATGATCGACC
Organism: Blastocatellia bacterium; assembly: GCA_023265235.1. Taxonomy (GTDB): domain Bacteria; phylum Acidobacteriota; class Blastocatellia; order Chloracidobacteriales; family JADJPF01; genus JADJPF01. The sequence goes on along the minus strand of JAHFUF010000280.1, from coordinate 5,863 downwards.
ACGTATTGGGCTTGTACCTTTTGCTAATAAAAGTGGTAGACCAGTATCTTCAGATCTGCTACTTACCAATCTCGCAGATCTTCTATTAGGTAGTAATTTTGATATTATTAGGCTAATTGGGAAGACATCAGAAGATATAATAGCCGAAGCAAATAAAAATAATTGTGATTATATTTTATCAACAGAGATAACAGAGCTATTGTTAGGAAACCGTGCAGGCGGGGCATCAGGAAAGATTTTTAACTCAGGCGAAGATCAAGAAGGCTATGATGTTATTGTAACCTTTAACCTTTTTGGTAAAGGAAGAGTTGCTCCTTTACTAAAGGGTGAGGTCAAAGGTAGGGCTGAAGGCTCACCAGATAGAGCCGTTTTTGCTGCAATAAGTGAACAAGCTAGAATTGTTACATCAGATATAAAAAAGAAAAACAAGTAAATCCTAGCTTATACAATTGTTAAAACTTATTTATTAGACATTATCTGGAATAAAGGAAAATAGAGGGCGAACTGTTCGCCCTTACTATTGTTATCGTCTAATGCGAATGATTTCGTAATCTGTCTTTCTTTGTTCAACATTAAACTGTCCATCACGTCGATTTACTCTTACCTTAATTGTGTGCAGTCCATCGGAAGCTGGCTCTGGATAATAGTAAATGATGTATTGGCTACGAAGTTCTTTAGCAATTTCATCTAGAGAAGCCTTGATCTCTGGTCGGTTTTCCTTAAGCGTGGTTAAGAAATAGCGTCACCCAGTGCTTTCACAAAGTTGGCGCATTTCTTGTTCTCGTACATTAGTAAGCCCATCTCGGCCTTGTCCTCTAATACCAATCACATAAACATTTGCTTGAGCTAAACGAGCAGCATCAATGGCTTGTTTTAAGCTAGTTCTGCTAGTTGTGTCTTCGCCATCTGTTAAAAGAATTATTATCCGTCGCCTATTCTCACTAGCATTTAAGCGTCCAGCAATATCACGAACAGAGTCATAGAGACTTGTTCCACCATCGGTTGGTTCTACTTCTACAGCAGCATTTACTGCTATTGGATTTTTATATTGGATTTGATCTATTGCCTGACCAATAAGCTCTCTATCACCAGAGAAATTTTGTAAAACTGTCTTTCTATGACTAAAAGCTACCACAGCTGTTTTATCACCATCCCGCATAAAACCATCAACAAAATCTCTTGCTGCTTGACGCTGTTTCTCTAAACTATATTGTTGACTACCACTAACATCAGCAAGTAAGGCTATACTAATGGCTGTATTAGGATTAACTCCTTTTTTAACGCTAGTATTATCTACAGCATCTTTGTCAAAATACTCAATAGCCTGTACTCGACCATTATCTTCTATAATCACTTGATCTTTTGTAAGGTCTGCTACATAGGAGTTGTTATCGCGAGTTACAATAATTGGCACGCTCACTAACTCTACATCTGTAATATCGCGAATTACATCTGCTGCTACAGGATCTAAAGCAGGCCGCTCATTTGGTCTGCGAAATGGGACTGGAGGATTGTTACAAAATGGCAGCACTGAATCAGATGCAGTGCGAATCTTTACATCTACTCTACGATTAAGTGGTTCTGGTGTGTTATCAGCAGTGTTGACAGGTAAAAAGTTAGGATCTTCTCCTCGACCAATTGCAACATCTGCAAGTTGATCCATTAATTGCTGGCGAGTAAGCTTAGTGTCAGGCTCTTCTTGTAGGTCACGGATTTTATTTTTCTTAGTTGCTTTTTGATTAATAACCCGTTGGGTTTCTGACAGATAATTAGGAAATTCTCCATTAAGCAAACGGTTAGCTATTTGTAGTCTTATTAGATAGCCATTATAACTAGGGTCGTTTAATTCCATTGTTTGCAAGCGGTAAGCATAAAAAAGCCTCATTACCTCCAAAGCTCTTTGTTCAGAAAGCCACTTATTATACTCATCACCATCAACTCTATCTGTATAGCCAATAAATTGAAATTGTGTATCTTTATAAAGCACTTGCAAAAGCATTGCTAGCTGTGCCATTAGCGGTCGGGGATCTTTTTGACCTTGGATTAGAAGCAAATCTGCGTCTATTTGTGCAAGCCTAGCTGGGTCTGTAGTATTTCTTTTTTCTTGCTTTAAGGCTGCTTCACGAGCAATTAAGTCAAAACTATTAGCATCTGTTAAGCTTTGATTACGACCTAACAAAAACTCTCCTGTAGGGAATAAAATATCCGCTCTAAGTCTAATTACTTGATCTTTTCCTTGTGTAGTAATCTCACCCACTTGTTGAATTACTCGATTAAGTTCTTCACAGATTTGTTGTAGGTCTTTAACTAGTCGTTGATTTTCTGCCTCTAACTTGCGTGCATAACCTTCATATTGAACAATATAAGCGTCTAATTCTTTAATATGGTTGTTTAAGCGTACAATTTCACCTTTTAATTTAGTTTTATCATCACCTAGCCTATTAACATCTACTCTACCACCACGAATTTCTGCTCCTAGATCGTCAATTAAAGAAGTGAGTACATCTTTTTGAGTTTCTATTCGTGTAAGTTCTATGCGAGTCGCAGCAACATTCGCATAAGCTTGAGCAGCAGCAGCAAATTGACTAGCAATTCTAGCTTTTTCAATTACTGGTAAAATCTTTGATTCTTGATCTTCTTTATCTAAAAGGTTTTTTGCTTGTCGCTGTGCTAAAAGAAAAGATTTTTCTGCTTCCTCTAAAGAGAGTTTTGCTCTGACTTCTTCATAAAGTGGAAGCCTTAGACGCTCTTTTAGTTCTATTTCCATTTGTTGTTTAATTAATGTTGCAGCTTGAGGACTAAGCAGTTCTGCGGCTTCGCTAATTACAGGGTCGTTATATAATCGTCGGTTCTCTTCAGCATTACTTAAGTCAATACGTGCCATTGCCATTGCCATTAATGCTTGATTAATGTTGTTACGCATTTGCCTAATTCGCTTTGTCGGTTGGCCTTCGGTTTCTCTTGCGACTTTTATAAAATCTCCTGTTTGATAGCGTTCTAACATTGAATCAATACCATCAGGAATAATAGTCGCATTATAGGAAATTGTGTCTCCAACACCAAGTCCTGCATTATCTGTATTAGCAGGCTGAGAACGACTAACATAAACTATTTGTTTGCTTGGTTTTAAGACACTAAAATGAGGCTCAGCAGTAACAATCATTCCAAATACAGCTTCAGTAGTAGTGCCATCTAAATAAGCAAAGTCCTCACCAAAACCATCTTCATAAAGAAGTTCGCCAATTTTTTCTGTTACTCCATGAGGAGTTACAGCCCAAAGTACATAGGTATTAAAGTAAGGGCCATAAAGCTTATTTGCCCTGTCTGGTAGCTCAAACTTTGTACATAAATTACAAACATCTATTTCAGTAAACCCTCCTTTAACCTCTACTTTTACACTACCACGATTATCTTTATTTGACCCGCTAGCGTCTTTAACTTTTCCTTGTTCAACGTCGTTAGGGCGGCGAAACTCTATTTTTGTCGCCCCTTTACGAGAACGATATTCTATTTGTATTCCTTGACTCTCAACCTTTACTACATTAGTTTCGCTATTTTGTGGGCTTTGAACTGTACGACGATTTCTAGTTTGACCTATAGCATTAGTAAATAAAAATACTATTACCAACACGCTTAGCCATAATTTGAAAAAATTCTTAGCTAAAAACATTATTTTCCCTCATTATTGTTAAGATTTAGAGTTTGCAAATTTTATGATGAAGATAGCTAGCCCTAGTTTGCCAAAGATGCTAGAGATTAACTAGGGCTTTTAGAGGTTAGGCCATTGACATTACTCATAACCTATATTTAGTTCTTGAGCTTCAAGTACTAGTTGATCAAGTACTTTTTCACGTTCAATGTCTATATTTTTCTTATAGTCCATTAAATCCTTAAAAAGAATTCTTCTATGAGTACCAACTTTTCTACAGGGCAACTGGTTAGAGTCTGTTAATTGAGTTACAAAAGGCCGAGATACATTTAATAAGTCTGCTGCTTGCTGAGTCGTCAATTCTGCGTGAATAGGTATTAAGGTAATAGCATTACCTCTACTCATGTGGGTTAAGATGTCTATCAACAATCTAAAAGCAGAATTAGGTATAGTGATAGTTTCACTAGGATTATCTTTTGATGAGATACTTAGCTGTGTTTCCTCAGACTTAATATACTTCGATAAAACACGGCTACTTTGTTCAGCAAGTTTAGAATCCCTTTCACTAGGTTGAATTGGTTCATATGCTAACGCTGGTCTTGACATAGCCGTTCTCCTTATTCTTTCTTGTAATAATCTAACGTTAGGTTATTACAAATTGTATTATACAATATAGATAAAGTAAACGTAATAAACGAAACAGTAAGTGAGCAAGAATTGCTATCAAACAGATAATAGAGTGTCAGTTAACTTCATAAGACTTTTTAGCCTAGGTTGTAACTCATTGAAAATAAAGGTCACTCAAAAGTAAAATAAAAATAATTATATTTATGGCACAATAATATCTAGTTTTGTATCACCTTTAATTTCTATTTCTGTGTATTTATTGCCATTAATATATACAGAAATCTTTTGCCCTACTTTTTCACCAAATTCTATTTTATAGTTCCCTTTTTCATCAAGCTCAGCAGTTTTTGCATAATCCCAGCTAGTATTAATCACTACTTTTTTGTTTTCTGTAGCATTATTTTTTTGTTTCTCTTTATATTTAAGTGTTCCATACAAAGAATCTGCTAGGGCACAAACAGAAAAGGTTAAAATCAACAATATGCTAGTAAAAATTTTCAGCATTCGAGACTCCTTAATTTATTGATAATAGTGAGGATACCTACAAATGATTTTTGATCAATTTGCCATTTGAGTTTAGCATAGGAAAATATTATAAAAAAACAGGAAATTTTCACTTACCTACTCAACTAAGTTTATTAGGGCGATTTTAGAGTAAACCGCTCCAGTAGGTTTTAAGTCACTACGCATAACAATAACTTCTTTAACTGAAAAGGTTTCTGGTGCAAATTCCATTTGGCTAAGCTTAGCAGTAATGTCCTGTCCATTACCTTCTTTCACCCGACCAATGGTTAAATGCGGCGAAAAGGGATAATCCGCTTTACCAAAGCCTGATGCAATTAGTTCCTGCTCAATTTTCTTTTGCATAATTAGTAGTGTATTTGTTGGATCTTTTATTCCTACCCAAAAAACTCTTGGCTTTTGTAGGCTTGGAAACGCTCCTAGTTGGCTAGCTGTTAGGGTAAAGCTTTTTACCTCTAAACAAACCCTCTCAATACAAGATTTTATCTTTGGCACTTGATCCTCGGCAACGTCTCCTAAAAACCTTAATGTAAGATGTATATTAGTAGGCTTTACCCAAGAAACTCTTGTGCTAGTTTGTTTTTGTAGCTCTATTTCTAGAGCCTCTAAACGAGTTTTTAAGCTAGCAGGTAGCTCAATACAAATAAAAGTGCGAATCATTTTGGTCATAAACAGTTATTTTCCTAGGTAAATAAAGTGTTACTAGAGAAAAGGTATAAATAAAATATAGCTATTTTATAACAAGTCTTTTCCAGGCAGACTAGCGTTATTTTTTGAAAAGCCTTAAAATCGCTTTTAATCACGATAAAACTTATCTAATCCCCTAAAGTTTCTTAATAGTTTAGTAGGGTACTAAATGCCAGAAAAATTTAGTCTAAAAAAGAAGCTTTCTCGCCTCTTGATGCTTGATTTGCTCAAGGGGTTAGCACTTACTTTTAAGTATAACTTTAAGGCATTAACTCAAGCACGTCAGGGAGGCAATCCCAATAGCCCAATTTATACTGAATGTTACCCGGAGGAACGCCCTAAAGTAGCAGAGCGTTTTCGCGGCGCGCCACGTCTCAA
>JAHFUF010000279.1 GCA_023265235.1 Blastocatellia bacterium | reverse complement strand
CTATATTAATAGGATTATCTTGCTGGTTAAGACCTAACGCGCTAATACTAGCTCCATTTTTAGCTATCCTACTGCCTCTCTTACAACATAAAGATCGTGTCCGCTACTTGGTAATATTAATATTTACTACTGTAATAATAATTTCCCCAATCACAATTCGTAATCTAATTGTTTTTAAGCAATTTATTCCTATTTCCATTGGTGTAGGAGCAAACCTACTTGAAGGAATAGCTGATTATGATTTAGAAAATAAATTTGGATTTCCTGCCTACGATCAAGATGTAGCACAAGCAGATGTAAAAACCTATAATCGCCCTGATTATGGGGGTAATCAATGGTCTCCTGATGGACTGATGCGAGAAAAAAATCGTACTAAAAGAGCTATGGAAGCAATTAAAAGTAATCCTATTTGGTTTTTAGATGTAATGCTTAAGCGAATAGGTTTTATGTTGAGCTATAATGATAAAGGATCTACTCGATGGCCACTTAACACCGCTATTGTCCCTATCCTTGGGGCAGAACCTAGTTTTGGGCATTCATTAACAGAAACAGGCAAACCTATTTGGTCAATCGATCCAGCAAGTTTAGCAAACCAAGGTAAAATACTTACACAGCAAGCCAATATTTTTTTCCAAACTGAGACTAATGAACTAGTAATTATAGGAGATGATTCTAGTTATAATGATCAGTTTTCTAGCCCAATAATCCCTCTTACACCCTATACAGACTATGTACTTACCCTAAAGCTTACGCAACAAGGCCAATCAGTAATAAAAGTAACTAGTAGCGATACGCGCAGTATTCTTGCCACTCAAATAGTTCAAGGAGAAAGACCTCAACCTGATACTAATCCTGATACTAATCCTGATACTAATAAAGATAAAAATACAACCGATACTTCATTATCAGACAAAAGTAATGTCTTTAATAAAAAATTAGCTTTAGAAAACAGATCAGTAAAACTGGTAATACCTTTTGCTAGTGGCCCAAGAAACGAAATAAAAATTCTTTGGAGTAATGATAGTACAGCTTTACCGCAAACCACTATTAAAGAAATAGAACTAAGTCAAATTGGTGCAACACCCTATACTTGGACAAAACCTATTCGAGTATTAATTCGTGGGATACAAAAAAATGTTTATAACACTAAGTTCTTGCTACCCTTGTTACTAGTAGGAGTATTTTTGCTAATACTAGCCAAGCAGAAACAAGCTTTAGCGCTACTACTAGTTATCCCTGTTTATTATTTTTGCTTTCAATCAATTTTACACACAGAGTATCGCTATATTTACTTAATACACTACTTTTTATTTTTAATATCAGCTACTACAATTTACTCTTTAGTAAATGGGTTAGGAGCACTAGTAATAATGTGTAAAAACAAACTTAGAGATAAAAAATAACGTAGCCGTTAAGTATTACAACTAGGGTTCTTTAAATATAACTAAGGGTTTTGGCTTAGAAATATTTCTAGATTTTTACTAGCCTCTTTTTTAACTGCTGCTTGAACAGGAGGCAACCAGCCTATTAATTTGCCTTTTAGCCCTAAGGCCATACCAGCCCAACGCCATAAATCAAAAGTGTCTTGATGCTTAATTATCTTTCCATCACGAAATTCAAAAGAAGCCTCTATAATATTATGGACTTTCCTACCAGTAATAGAAAAAGTATATTGTGCTTCCCAATGCGCTTTACCTGTTTGATCATTAGCACTAATACCAGAAAAAGTTATTTCTAAATCTTTTCCTCTTTCACAAAGCATTCGCCACATTGATTTAGCTTTGTGACCTTTTAAGCCAATAAAGACCATATCTGAAAATTCAATTTCATCGTGATAACACTCAATCATAGATTTATAATCGCGTTTTTGAAATGCTTTATAAAACGTTTCTATAAGTTGTTCATTTTTATGCATATATAGCCCCCATTGATATTAGACATTATTAGGAATAACAAAATCTAGGGGCGAACTGCTCGCCCTTTTTCATAGGTGTTTAGCTCACTAGCTAGTCTACATTGATAATACTGTATGGTTTATAGATAATTATCTGGTTTTAACCTACTAAGTATTTGGAGGGTAATATGAAAAATATTTCTAAATTTTCCGTAATATTATCTATAGCTACAGTATTATGTCTTTTATTACTCTTTAGCTTTGGTGTTTCGCCTCTTAATTCTAACACAGAAGCTGACAACAATAACAATACGCCCAAGTCAGGAGGCTATGCACTACAATTAAATGGTGTTGTATCAGGAGCAAATGGAACAATGTCTACTATTTCAATAGTTGGTCAACTTAATATTGACAACCAAGCAAATGTTACTGGCTCAAGAACATTAGTAGTTAGTGGAGTTGGGCCAATTCCTGGTGGTAATTTTACCTGTCAAATCACTGATGTTGCTCCTAATGGAACTGGTAAACTAGTTTGTCAAGTAGTAGATGCTACTACTGGGCCTACTGGCAGAACTGACACTTTTTTCTATTCACTAGCTGATAGACGTAAAGAGTTAAAACTAACACTGATTGGTGGAGTTCCTGGAGCAGTAGTTTCTGGAACAGCTAATGAACAATAATTTTACCACTTAATAAATATTATCAAACAATGCTCTTTTTATCATTAGATTGAAAAGAGCATTGTACTAAGTATTAATATTTTTATAGGTTTTCTGCTAATGCTTCCACATGCGCTACAGCTATTTTACCTAATTTTTTTAGATTATAGCCACCTTCTAAAACAGAAATAACTCTTTGGTGTCCAAGTGACTGTGCTGTTTGTTTTAAGCGAGTAGTCATCCAAGCAAAGTCTTCATTTTCTAGCATCAGTTGCCCTAGAGGGTCTTCACGATGAGAATCAAAACCAGCAGAGATTAATATTAAATCAGGTTTAATTTTACTAAGTATTTTCTTTAGTGCTTCATCAAAAACATTGCGATAATCTTTGGCAGAAGTGTTAGCACTTAAAGGCGCGTTAAGAGTATAACCCTGACCCTTACCTTCTCCTGTATCATTAGTTCTTCCTGTTCCTGGATAATGTGGATATTGATGCAGAGAAAAATAAAAAACTGAATTGTCTAAATAAAAAATATCTTGAGTCCCATTACCATGATGAACATCCCAGTCAACAATCAACACTTGTTCTAAATTGCGTTTTGTTTGGGCATAACGAGCACCAACAGCAACATTATTAAATAGGCAAAACCCCATAGGGCGATCTGGGGTAGCATGGTGACCTGGAGGGCGGACTATAACAAAAGCATTGTCCACTTGGTTGTCCATTACAGCATCAATTGCTGTAATTACGCCTCCAGAGGCCATTAAAGACACTTGGAAAGAATCTTTGCTTATTACTGTATCAGCATCTAGTGCCCCTAAACCTTTTTCACAAGCTTGGTGAACTAAGTCGTAATGATCATTAGTATGACAACGTAAAATGTCTTCTTGGCTACAAACTTGAGGAGTCAACCAAACATATCTTTTTTCTAAATCTCTTTCTTTAACTTCATGAGCAATTAAAGCGGCTCTTTCTGGCCGCTCTGGATGCGCACCAGTTTCATGTTTAAGATAATCTGGGTGATAAAGAATGGCTGTAATCACAAGTTCCTCCAAGTTATACAAAAATTAAAAACAAATGTGTAGTGTTTTTATTATAAAGGAAAAACCTTATGCGAGTAATAGCAGGAAATTATAAAGGTCGAAAATTGCGCACTGTAGCAGGACTAGATGTGCGCCCTACTTCTGATAGGTTGCGCGAAACATTATTTAATATCCTTACCCCTTATATTATGGATTCTTGTTTTCTAGATATTTGCTCTGGCTCAGGAGCAGTTGCAATAGAAGCACTTAGCCGCGGTGCTAGACAGGCGACCCTAATAGAATGTTCTCGACAAGCAATAAAAACAATTTATGAAAATATTGAGCATTGCAAAATTTCTAACACCGAAGCAAAAGTCTTTTGTGCTGAAGCAACTACCGTATTAAACCAGCTAGGCAAAGATAATTACTTATTTGATATTGTTTATTTTGATCCTCCTTACAAGTCCAATATCTATTTACCAACCCTGCAATTTCTTGGCGATAAAACTATACTCTCAGATAGAGCGATAGTAGTTGTTGAGCATCATAGCAAGTCCCCTTTACCAGAAATAATTGGATTATTAAATTGCTATCGAACACTAAAACAAGGTGAAGCACAGCTAAGTTTCTATCAAAGTGCTAGTTGCGAGTTTTAAATAGAGGGTAAGGCGTATATAATCAATAAGATAAAGGTAAATAACCTATTGCTGGAGAGCTGGGATCTATTGAGCCACCCATAGTTTGTCCTAAAGAAATGGTTTTTACTTGATTAGGGATATCATTAAATAATTCTGTGGCTTTTGTGATGCTAGTACTTTAACGTCAGCAAGTACATGAACTATTACATTGACTCTGGTTGCTGATTGGCTCAATCGTGATTATAACACTTCGGTTTGAAACCTTAATAGTATTTTCTAGATAGCATTTTCTAGACTAAAGGGGTAGCGTTACAAGTGTGTTGGTGAAGTTAATGCAAGATATTCTATCCAGTTAAACTATGATAAATCAATATGTTATAAAAATTGAATTTTCCTAATTCTAATCTACCAACATTCCCGTAACACTACTGTAACACTACCTTATCAATGAAGCAGTTTTTCTGATCTCTGTTTTATATCATTAAGAATAGGAGCGTGAGTAGTACCGCTAATAGCTACAGGCATAAAACCTCTTTTCTTAAATTCTTCAAAAGCAGAGTCGGAGATAATTTCTCTTTTACCCTCAATAGTCACGCTAAATCTCATTTCACCAGTTTGAAGTTGAGCCAAGCGATAACTAGCAGACCATTTTTCAGCTACTTCCTCTACTTCTGATTTAGGTAAACCAACACCTTTGGCTGTCATTGCAAATGAGCGTATCATCACATCAAATTGGGTATCTTTTTCATAAATTGGTACTTGTAAACTTACTCCTTGTTGGAATAACTCAATTGGTATTTTCGCTTGCTCTGTTTGTGAACTAAACAAATCATCTACTGCTTGTCTAGCTACTTTATCTACTATGTATCCGGCGACTCCACCTGCTACTATCCCTACTGCTGTTCCTGCTATTGGCACAGCTGAACCTACTATGCCTCCAAAATATGCACCTGCTAATGCTCCTGATGCGCCTGCTACTGTTCCTATTGCCCCTTCTCTAACTAAATCTGTAGCATACTGTCCTTTGGTAATTTTTCCAGAATCATAAGCAGAGTATTCTGTGACTGCTGTCATGCCTAAACCTACAATAGCGCCTGTGGCACCTCCTGCAATTCCTTGTCGAGTAAAAATTTGTCCATTAGTAAGCAGAGCACTAGGAGTTAACCCTAGTTTTTTACTTATAGATTCTTCAATTTTTCCACCTACAACACCAGTACCTGTACCTATTAACGTAGTTCCTAGAAGCATTTTACTATCAATAGGCTGATGTTTTAAGGTTTGTTCAATTAAGTAAGTGGCAGCAGCAGTAGAACCTCCTACACTAGCCCTTTTACTAGCACCATTTATTTCTTTATTTAACTTCCACTTCATAGCTGTAGCATCATTATTATTAGAGTTAATTATTACTTCTGAGTTTTCTTTACACGAAACACAAGGAACAATTACCTTTTCAGTAGGATTATCTAATCTTTCTACATACTCGCTCTTTGCAGCTTTTGCGCCTTTGGGAAGCTCTGTTCGCGAAAGTATCGTCATTGAAGTTAATTTTTCTGGGGTATTTGCTTGAAATAGCCTTTCCTCAGCACACACTCGGTCTTCTTTTTTATATGTGGGAAATATTTTTGTATTTTCATATATCTTTTTTACTGACTCTATTGGATTTTTAAGCATTATTTCTTTAAGACTATTTGCATTAGGATCAATATCTTGTAATTCTTTAATAAGTGTTCCTTTTTCTACTTTAATATCTGGATAGGTGATGGTGCGTTTAATATCTAGGTTTTTAATTTTGGAAGGCCCTAACTCAAAAACAACATTAGTGGTTTTCTTAACATTATTATCCCCAGCAAAAACAGAGTCGAGTTTTTGTTGAAGCTTGCCTTTAGTCATAATATCGTAATACTCTGCCTGGGAAAATTTTTGATTGCCATTAGTTGAGCCAATAACTACTTTTCCTTCTCTTATGCCAGCAACTACGAATTTATCTAATTGATTTAACCTAGTTTCAGATAACCCTGCTTCTTTCATTGCTTGTTTGACTGCTTCTATTCCAGGTTTTGAGTATTCAGCTACATATAAATCTTTAGGACTAACTTTTTCCAACCTTAGATCATAATTAACATTTCCTTCCACTTTCTTTACTGTTGGATCATTAGCAAATGCTGTGTTTAGCTTTTCTTGCAGTTTTCCTTTAGATAGTAGATCGAAATATCTAACAGAATTAATTGTATTTATATTGCCAGATGAACTTAAAATAACAACTCCATCGTTATTTGTAGCAGCACCAATAGCTACTCCAACATCTTTACCAAAACCGGCAGCTTTCATAGCATTTTCCATAACCGAAGCAGCTTTGTCAGATTGTTGGCTACGCGGAGGATAATCATAAGCTACATTAGCAGTTTGATTTTGAAGAGTAGCGTTTTTTTCTCCTATCACAGCACTCATGACAGTGTTTGTATTTAAGGACGATTCTTTGTCTAGAGCTTTGGTTAAAGAAGGAGTTAACGGGATTTTTGATTGTAAAGATTGGCGAAACATATTAGTTATTAGCTTTTGTTCTTCTACTTTTATGTTAGGTAACACTATGTCAGG
>JAHFUF010000278.1 GCA_023265235.1 Blastocatellia bacterium | reverse complement strand
ACAGTCTTACACAATATGTACCCATCAAAATTGGCTTCTAAAATTTTGGCGAAGGTATTCACCTATACCTTAGGGTTTTAAGGAATATGCGTAAGTCTACTTCTTTGTGGATTAAACAAATGCAAGTTTTCTAAAATTTGGAAAAAGCAGCCTAGAGACACATATTTTCTAGACTACTTTTTAATGTTTTTGGGCTGGTTTTAGTAGTGCTGTAATGTTTAGTTTTTGGCTTTAGTAAACAGAGAATCAAGATCAAAAGTTATCCCAATATTTCCTTTTACTTCCTTTTCTTTAATTAAATCTGTTCGATTAGCGATAGTTACTGAGATAGGGATCTTTACCCCGCTACCTTTCATTGGAACAGTTAATTTAATTTGGCCTATTGCATTATCAAACCCCCTATCTTTCATCATTACGCCCATCATATCATCTTCTGCCATAGCAGCTTTTTTGAAACGGCGTTTATACATTCCTGAAATAGAGAGGACAAAATTGCCAGTTTTTTGAATTTCAATATTGAGCGGAATATCAACTTGTGTTGCAATCTGAAAATCTCTTACACGTTTGTTATCATTTCGAGGCATTGAATTAAAAATCGTAAAAGAACCATTAGCCGTAAAACTAGCTTTACCCTTAAAAAGACCTGTTTCAAAAATTCCTTTGAAGTTAGATAAATCCGGTAAAGTTACTCTACGAATATTTGTATATTCAAAAGCCACAATAGGAGCATGTGAAGCATCCTGAAGAATGCCATCCCGGTCTGAAAGGAAAGAACTAAATGTTCTACCAATAACCTCTATAGCCATTTGTTCATTTGGTGTAAGTTCTAATTCTGCCAGTTTGACAAATTGTGCATCTAATACTTTTTCTATTTCCGCATCGGTCGCTTTCATAATAGCTTCTTCAGCAGATTGATGCCACTTTGCTAGTAAGCTGTTAGTATCTAAAAATGATTGTGTTACTAGCACAAGTTTATCAGCGATAATCTGTGTTTGGCTCTGACTATTGATCAACATATTCCATCTTTTATCATAAAAAGAATTTCGTGGATCTCGACGATTGAAAATGTTGTATCGAAAAGAATAAGAAGAAAGTTGTTGTTTATCACCAGTAAATGTACCTGGTATTGTACCGCGATTACTATCAAAAGAAACAGCAAAAGAAAGCCCTCTAAAGAATTTTGCAGCAGCACTATCATCCTTGTAGCTTTCTATAAACCCTTTTTTTCTTAATGCTTCAACAATTCCTATAGGATTGCCACGAAATGTTATTGTTGTACCGCTTTGATCCCTAGCTATTGCGCCATTTTCCACAGCTAGGCCAAGTATTCCAGGAACGCTACCTTTTGAAACAAGATTAGTACTGCCTGCATTACTATCATTTCCTCCGACCTCTTTATCTAAACGAGATTCTTCTATAGCAGAGTTGAAATCTGCTTTTCGTTTTGCTTCAACTAGAACTAGAGTAAAAGTAAGTAAGTTAGCCCTATAGTTAAACATACGTTGCTTTCCAATAGCATCTTTTTCAGTTTTTAACTTTTCGATTAACCCATCTTTTTGTATTTTGTATTGTTGTGAAAGCGTTGTTTGGCAAATTACAGAATTACTAACACCAAGGATAATTAGAACAACAAATAGTAAAGAAAATAGTTTTTGCTTCATAACAGCATAGTCCTTTCAAAAATGTATATTTTAGGTAGACACACTAAGACCCAAGCATTTAATAAATGCTCTAATAAAACTAAGTTTTGTGGTCTTTATAAGTTAGCAAGAGAACCCACTAGAAGTTCTCTTTAGTGGGTAAGTGGTTTACTAGATTACATCTATTGTATAAGCAATAGCATTGGCTGCCAGGTTTGGTAATTGAGTAACAGTGTAATGAGATCTACCGCCTGCACTACCTGTAAGCTCTATCTCGTAAACACCGCCATTATTAGTAGTAAAGGTAAAAAACATAACTAATATACTTGGGTCGTGTGTAGCTTTATTTAGGGTAAATACTAGATTAGGAGCAGCGTTTAGCCTACCACCTATGCCATCTAAGTTATAGTTAACTGCATGGTTAGTACCAAAAGCTCTAACTTCTACGATAATGACTTCACCATCATTACCTTCTAAATCTAAAGGATTGTTGTTTCTAATTTTCATTTTGTTTCTCCCAGTTTTTGTAGAAAACTTCTGATAGTTTTTTAAGACGTAATTACTAGTTAAAAACATACAAAGCTATAAAAACTTTTGCCGAAAATAAAGAAAACAAAATAGACATTCTTGGAATAAGGTTTAAGGAAGCCTTTAGAAATCATTATTGTTGCTTTATAAGCACTTACAGTACTTATTTTTATTCCTGATCATGTTTATTGTGTAGGTTGTAAAACCCAAACAGCCATTCTAGTTTTGTTAATTAATACCCTTCATTATTACCCAGTAAAAACTTAATAGGGGGTAAATTATGAAGGATTTTATTTTGCTTCTTCCTAGCTTGTTGATTTGGTTGCGCTTAGGGATCGCATTTTTGCTACTAGGTGATGCTTTAGATAATAAAGTCAATAGGTTCTTTTTAGTTGGGGTTTCTCTAGCGTTTCTTTCTGACCTTTTAGATGGAATGATTGCTAGGCGTTTGAAAATGGCTAC
Source organism: Blastocatellia bacterium (assembly GCA_023265235.1). Classification (GTDB taxonomy): domain Bacteria; phylum Acidobacteriota; class Blastocatellia; order Chloracidobacteriales; family JADJPF01; genus JADJPF01. Next base: position 4,179 of record JAHFUF010000278.1, on the reverse strand, counting down.
AACTAGATTGAGAATACTTGATAGTTATGTGGATATAGTTTTTTATATTTGCTTAATTACTAGTATCTGTTTGACTTATAAAACAGCCATTTCCCAGTTTTATTTGCCAATGATACTAGTTATGCTACTACAGCTAACCAACTGGTCTGTTAGTTTGATTAAGTTTGGTAAACTAACTAGCTACCACTCTTACATCGCTAAATTACGCGCTTTAGCCTTATTTATTGCAGTTGTCGCGCTATTTCAATTTGAGCAGCCTTTCTTTTTTTGGATCTCAATATTTTTAGCTGCTATTAGTAATATTGAAGGGATAATAATTGGTTTAGTCCTTCCTAAATGGCATTGCGACGTTTGGACAATACTTGCAGCCATAAAAATTCGCAATGAATGGCTAAAAATGGCTAAAACCCAAACTAGAGGAGGAAGCCTATGTTAAACAGGATAATTAGCTTTTTTATTGAAAACATTCCTTCTCTAGAAACAATAATTTTCTGGTCGCCGATTTTTATCATTTGGACTTATAGCTATTTGCAAGTTATAGGGTATCTAAAACTTACCAAAAAAATAAAACCAGACTATGCCCGTAAACCATTCCATATTATAGCTTTCCTCACCGCATTTGTTTTGCAAAAAATCTATGGGCTACCCTTAGTTCTCCTCTATGCAGCAATGACTTCACTAGTAGTAATTTACGCAGTGATAAGAGGAGAAAACCACCCTTTGTATCAAGCTATGGCTAGGGAAAAGGACGCGCCCTACAAAACCTATTATATTGTCGTGCCTTATTTGGCTGCATTAATAGGAGGATTTATCAGCAATTATTTATTTGGCCCAGTAGCAATAGTTGGTTATCTTGTTGTTGGATTAGGGGATGCAGCCGGTGAACTTGTTGGAGTGAAATGGGGAAGACATAAGTATGTTGTTCCTACTTTGAGTAAACACAAAACTACTAGAAGTTATGAAGGTTCATTAGGTGTATTAATTGTCTCAAGCTTAGCAACAAGTCTAGCTTTAATGGTATTTCAACCTTGGGAGTTATCTATAAATAACTTGCTAATTATTTTCCTAATAGGGTTTGTTAGTGCTTTATTAGAAGGGATATCGCCGCATGGCTGGGACAATGCCACTATGCAGGTTGCTCCTACTTATTTTTGTTTTCTACTTTTTAATTAGCCAGAAATATTTTTTCTATTGTGCTAAGAGTCTTTCAACAATCTTAGTATTTTCATTGACTAAGATATGTACTCCAGGAAAACAGCTTTTAATTCCTGCAAGTAGTTGGCTAGCAATAGCAACACTTTCATCTAGCAATTCACTAGGTTTAGCACTAGTTAAACGTTTGCGTATCCAATCAGGGATCTTTGTTCCTGGAACTTCGTGATGTAAAAACTCTGCATGTCTAGGATCTCTAAGTGGCATCAAGCCTACTAAAATAGGGATGTTAAGGTGAGAAGTCTTATCTGCAAAACGTTTAAGTAATTCTAGGTCAAATACTGGCTGGGTTTGCGCAAAATCTACACCGCTGTCGATTTTTTCTTTTAATTTATCTATTTCTGTCTCCAAATTAGGTGCAGCAGGGTTTACTGATGCACCAATATGGAAATTAGCTGGGATAGAAATATCTGTTCCTGCTAGGGTTACGCCTTGATTTAGACCATGTAGGATTCTTACTAGTCCTGCTGAATTAACATCAAAAACAGAAGTTGCCGCAGGTAGCTCCCCAACACTAGAAGGATCGCCTGTTAAAGCTAAGATCCATCGGACTCCTAGCGCGGCAGCACCCATTAATTCAGATTGAATTGCTAGTAGGTTACGGTCACGACAAGTAAAGTGCAGCACAACTTCTATGCCTGTTTCTATTTGTACTAGGTGAGCAAAGGCAATAGAAGACATTCTTACTCTAGCTTTTGGGTTATCAGTTATTTGTATTGCATCAACTCCTAAACTCATTAGTTGCTGTACTTGCTCAATATGAGGGCGATAGTTAAGCCCTGGCGGTGCATCAACTTCTATTGTTGTAACAAACTCGCGACCAAGCTTTTCTTGTAACACATAACGCATTTGGGTTTGCGAAGAAGAAATGGTCAGTTGCTCTTGGACAGACACTTGGACAATGCTATGACGGGGCCTTTGTCCAGTAACTACTTTTGCCATTGCTTGAATATGTTCTGGCGTAGTCCCACAACAACCACCAATAATGTTTACACCCGCTTCAACAAAGAGCTTAGCGTATTCTTGCAAGTAATCAGGAGCAGTAAGATAAATTTGGCGACCACTAATTAATTGTGGCTGTCCTGCATTAGGCTGAACTGAGACACGTAAATTAGTAGACTTTAGGAAGTCTACTAGCAAGTTATACATGTGGTGTGGCCCAATTGCACAGTTTACCCCTACCACATCAGCATCTGCGGCGGCTAGTGCTTCTAGAGCGCGGCGAGGTTCATCACCAAATTTAGATAGTCCTTCTTCTAAAAAAGTCATTTGTGCAATGATTGGACGTGTGTCTAAAGTACGAGCGGCTCGAACTGCTTCTAGAGCTTCTAATAAACTAGGATGGCTTTCAATCATAAGTATATCGATACCAGCCTCATAAAGAATCTGAATTTGTTCTTGGTAGATTGCTCCTAATTCAGCTAAGGTGATATTCCCATAAGGTTTAACTAACGCACCCAATGGCCCAACAGAGCCAGCAATAAAAACATTTCGTTGCCCACTTCTTTTTATTGCTTCTTTGGCTATTTCTACGCCAGCCGTGTTAATTGCTCGTTGTTCATCAGCAAGGCCAAAACGCGCTAGTTGCAGGCGATTAGCTCGAAAAGTATTAGTCTCAATAATTCTGGCGCCTGCTTCAATATATTCTAAGTGTAGCTTTATTACATTTTCAGGGTTGGAGAGGTTTTGCTCTACAGAATTAGCAGGGCTTAAGCCTTGTTCAAGCCAAACCGTAGATTTAGCTCCATCAGCTAGCAGCACTTCTTTATCTAAAGAGGAAAGAAAGTCTAAAGTTTGCCTTGCCATTAATCAGCCTCATTTTTATAAATATTTAATGTTAAAGGAGTTGACATTTTATTGATCTTATTTGGTTGGTGCAATATTAGCTAGCATTAGGGGTGTTTAATTCAATAGTACATAGAATGTGTTTTATAAACTATTGGTTCTAAAGCATCTTAAGCTTTTAATGCCCCTTAGGGGCATTTGAATAGCCCAGTGATTTATCTCTGGGCGTTAATTGTGCTCTGTGTTGCTTGTTTCCAAATTTTGGTAGGTACTAGCTTTGTATTAAGCTTTACTAACATTGGTTTTTATGTTAGAAATACCGCGATTATTTTGACAGCTATGGTTTTGGCGCATTAAGATTTAATAATGTTAAGTTTTATCACCAAAGGTTATCAAAAAAATTATCAAAAATTTAAGTAGGATCTATTAGTAAAACCTTATGAACCTTCAAATAGAACGTGCAAACATCTTTAAACTACTTCACGAGAAACTTGGCCTATTTGTAATTGCAAACCCTTGGGATGCAGGTTCGGCCAAAATACTTGAATCGCTTGGGTTTGAGGCATTAGCAACAACAAGTGCGGGTTTGGCCTTTTCTATAGGCGAACCTGATCGAAGAGGTGCGGTTTCAAGAGAAGAAACCCTAGCTAATGTACGCTCTATAGTTTCAGCAACCTCCTTACCAGTCTCTGCTGATTTGGAAAATGGCTTTGGTGATGCTCCAGAAACATGTGCTGAGACTATTTTGCTTGCGGCTCAAACAGGGCTTGTTGGTGGTTCAATTGAAGATGCCACTGGACGAGATCAAGATCCTATTTATTCGTTTGAGTTGTCAGTAGAACGAGTAAAGAATGCAGTAAAAGCAGCAAAAAGTTTGTCTTTTCCATTTATTCTAACGGCAAGAGCGGAAAACTACTTACATGGACGAGAAGATCTCAAAGATACAATTCGTCGCCTTGAAGCTTATGCAGATGTAGGTGCTGATGTTCTATTTGCTCCTGGACTCAAAACAATAGAGCAAATAGATGCAGTAGTAAAAGCAGTAGCACCTAAGCCTGTTAATGTAATAATGGGGCGTAGCGGAGAATCACTATCGCTTGATGAACTTGCTAGTTTAGGAGTCAAACGAGTAAGTTTAGGCTCTTCTCTTGCTCGTGCTGCATATGGTGCTTTCCTTAAGGC
>JAHFUF010000277.1 GCA_023265235.1 Blastocatellia bacterium | reverse complement strand
TTTGTGCTTGTTTACAAAAATATGTCGTGCCATCAATTACCGTAAATACATCAGCTAGTAAAGCATCCGCCCTGGTCTTTCCAGTATCTTTACGAATAGTGTCTAGTATATCTTCTCGGCGTTCAACAAATATATTTCTTACTTTTAATAGATAAGGGATGCGTTCTGCTACAGATAAAGTGCCCCAATTGGCTTGGGCGCGTCGTGCTTTAGCCACAGCTTCATTTACTTCTGTTTCTGTACAAATAGCAAAGCGTCCAATCATTTCACCTGTCATTGGACAAGTGTTTTCAATATAACGACGCTCTTCTTTTAATTCAGTTGATTTAGATTCAGTTGATTTAGATATAGCTATAGCAGACATAAATTTTTACCTCTTACTAGAAATTGTCCAAAGTGATAGTGAGACTAGAAATTGTCCAAAGCGATAGTGAGACTTTAGCACTTATTGCTTAGACACTTCAACTGCTTATATGATATACTCCAAAAGCTTTTCTATCATTAACTAACAGATTGATATTCTACAACTAATAAACAAATAGAAACACAATTATCCAGGGGGATTTTGTAATGTTTTTAAGGTCTTTCGCCCTATGTGTCACGCTTGTCCTAGTCTCACCATTAGCTTATGCTCAAGAGCAAAGCGGTAAGCGGGCTTTTGATAACTATGATATTGCGCCTATTAAAACAGTTCAAGCTGAAAAAACATCAGAAAAGCCTAAAGAAACTACTAAAAATAATCCTACTCAAAAAGCACAAGCAACAGACAAATCTGTTGAAAAACCTGTCATTTCAACTACAGAAGAAAAACCTACTACAGATAAATCTTATAAAAATAAGTCTGCTCGCAGCAAAGCAGCAGTAATTAAAACCGTTGCACCAAAGTATAAAGGCGAAGGATATTGGCAAGATGAAAAGCCAGCAACCACAGATCCTATTACTGCACCACCACAACCAAAAATCTACTCTGAAGTCCGTTCTTCAATTAGTGAAAACGGACGACTAATGTTAACTAGTGACACAGTAATTGTTAAACCAATCGTTGCCACTAAAGTAGTGCCCGTTACTACTTTGACTGAAAGCACTGGAGATCAAGCATTAGACGAAATTATCCAAAGTGCTGCTCAAAAAAATAAAATTGACCCACGTCTTATTTTAGAAGTAATTCGTCAAGAATCAGGGTTTCGTACCAGTGCAGTTTCTCCTAAAGGTGCTAGTGGTTTAATGCAGTTAATTCCTTCTACCGCTAGACGTTTTGGAGTATTTAACATTTTTGACCGTTCACAAAATGTTCATGCTGGTGCTACTTACCTAAAACTTTTACTAGATATGTTTGATGGAGATTTAGACCTAGCATTAGCTGGTTATAATGCTGGTGAAAATGCTGTAATCCGTTATAACTACTCAATTCCGCCCTATAGAGAAACTCGTGATTATGTACGTAGCATCACTACTAGATATCGTAGCCGTTATCACCAAATTACTACAGCACCTGTAAAAGAAATTGAAATTGTTCATCAAGTGCCACTTACTACTTTTGCTTCAGAAAACGGTAGAGTAATTTTGTCTAACAATTATTAACCAAGTAAACATAGTTTATTAAGCAAAACAGGTTTTGAACCTTTACTTTATCTGCAATGTTTTGTTCTCTGAGAACTCCAGAAAGCTAAATGGTTGTAAATAGTTGGCGGGCTTGGCTATAAATCTGAACCAGCCTTGACTATAATATCGGTTTTTAGCCACATTACCTCAAATAAACGTCGCGGAAAGGAAACCTACCTGCATGAGCAAAGAGACTTTGACCATTACGGATAATCGTACTGGTAAAATTTATGAAGTACCAATTAAAGATGGTACGATTAAAGCAATGGACTTACGCCAGATTACTACTGGTGAAGATGATTTTGGACTAATGTCTTATGACCCTGCTTTTACTAATACTGCCTCTTGTAAAAGCAGTATTACTTTTATAGATGGAGACAAAGGCATTCTACGTTACCGTGGCTATCCAATTGAGCAACTTGCAGAAAAAAGCACTTATTTGGAGACTGCATATCTAGTTCTTAATGGTGAGCTACCTACAAAAGCACAACTTGATAGTTGGACACATACTATAACCAACCATACAATGATTCCTGAAAATATTAAAAAGTCTATAGATGGATTTCGCTATGATGCTCACCCTATGGGAATGCTCTTAAGTGTTGCAGGAGCACTTTCTACGTTTTATCCAGACGCAAAAAATATTAATGACTCTAAAGTACGTCGTCAAGAAATAGACCGATTAATTGCTAAAATGCCGACTTTAGCAGCCTTTTGCTATCGTCATACTATGGGACTTCCTTTTGCTTATCCAAATAATGACTTAAGTTATACTGGGAATTTCTTAAATATGCTCTTTAAGATGACAGAGAGCAAATATAAGCCTAACCCAGTTTTAGAACGTGCTTTAGATGTGCTTTTTATCCTACATGCTGATCACGAACAAAATTGCTCAACAAATGCAATGCGTAGTGTTGGTAGTTCACAAGTAGATCCTTACTCAGCAATAGCAGGAGCAATATCTGCACTTTATGGCCCACTTCATGGCGGTGCTAATGAAGCAGTGTTAATAATGCTTAGCGAAATTGGTAGCAAAGAAAATATTCCAGACTTTATTGCCAAAGTCAAAGGTGGTTCAGGTCGCTTGATGGGCTTTGGTCACCGTGTTTATAAGAACTATGATCCACGAGCTAGAATAATTAAGGAAACCGCTGATCAAGTATTTGAAGTCACTGGACGTAACCCGCTTTTAGACATCGCCTTAGAGTTAGAAAGAATTGCTCTAGAAGATGAATATTTTATCAAACGTAAACTCTATCCCAATGTTGATTTCTATTCTGGTTTGATTTATCAAGCTATGGGCTTTCCTGTAGGGATGTTCCCAGTATTGTTTGCTATTCCACGCACTATAGGTTGGTTAGCACAATGGGAAGAAATGATGCAGGATTCAGAACAAAAAATTGCTCGTCCTCGTCAAATCTATCTTGGCTATGACACACGCGACTATGTAGCTATGGAAGCTAGAAGCTAGATAGAAAAAATTAGATTTATTTAGATTTATTTTGTAAAAAGCCACCCGAGTAGGTGGCTTTTTTATTTAGAAGTATCTGTGTTTCCAGCCTTTTTTAAGACCGAAGCCATTACAACTTTAGAGAAATTATTTTAATGCAGCTCTAGCTTGTGTCTCAAAAGTCTCATAAATTAATGCTGCTCCACCAAGTAGGGCTGCATCATTTCCCAAAGTACATTTTAGCAATTTGAAGTTTTCTAATGCCGCAGGAAAAGCACGAACCTTAAGTTGTTTTTCAATTTCTGGTTCAAGTAAAGAATAAGCTGATGAGCCGCCACCACCGATTACTACTGCTTGTGGGTTTAGGGTATTCAATATTGCAGCAATAGCAATTCCTAAGGCTGAGCCTGCACGAACAAAAGCTTGTTGAGCCGGTTTATCTCCCATGTTCGCCTGTTCATAAGCTTCTCTGGCTGTTGTGATGTTTGAGCCGTATTTTTTAGCAAGCCGTGCCATTGCTGTAGCAGAAGCAAAGGTTTCTAAACAGCCTCGCGCTCCACAACTACATAGATGTCCAATTTCATTAATTGAAACATGCCCAAGCTCTGCGGCTGCGCCATTTACCCCTCGCCAAAGCTTACCATTTAGCACTATACCCCCTCCAACACCAGTGCCCAATGTGTAAACAACTACAGTATGTAGCCCTCTGGCTGCACCATAAAATACTTCTCCCATTGCATAAACATTTGCATCATTTTCAACAATACAGGGAAACTTGGTTTGTTCAGTAATTTCAGCCGCCATAGGATAATCATTAAGCTCTGGTAAGTTAGGTGCTTTTGATAGCCTGTCCATTTGCGGGGATGCTGTTCCAGGCGCAGCAATAGCAATTCCTGCTACTTCTTTTTCTGCTAACTCTAAAGCTTGTTTAGCAATTAACCCAACAATTGCTTCTGCTCCTCGTGGTGTAGGGTGCATTACTCGATTAATTACTTTATTGTTTTCTACTAGGGCAATTCGTAGGTTTGTTCCACCTAGATCAACAGTAATAACAGGTTTTTTTTCTGACATAAATGTCTCCAAACAGAAAAGGTTATTAAATTTTCTATAACAAAAATGATTGGGTGAGGATAATTTTATTTTGATAAAAAAGCAAATAGGAATTTGCTTTTAGGGCGAATTTCCCACAAACTTGTAAAGATTTTTATTAACAAGTACTTGTTATGCAACAACCCAAGCTAAAAGTAGTTATGCCCTTTTTGGACTTAAGAACATAACATTTTTCTAAACCGAGAATTGCTGTAATCTTTTCGTATTAACCATGCATAAGGTTGATAAAGCAGAAATTATCAGGTTAAAATATGGTGACAAAAATTAGGTGTTCAAATAAAATAGTACGGTTTACCCTAAAATAAGTCAATTAAGGTTCTTAGATAAATTAGACATTATCGGAAATAAGGAAATATTTTTTGTAAATTGATGAAAAATATAAAACATCACACAAATGTAGGGGCGAACTGTTCGCCCTTCTTAAACATTAGACAAAGAGGGCGAACTGTTCGCCCCTACATTTTGTTATTACCGATAATGTCTATTATTATGTATAACCGACTAGTTTTTTAATAAGATAAAGGAGAATTTAGTGGAAAATCAATTTAATCACTTTGGGGTTTGTGACGCATCAGCCGCAGTTGCTATTGATGATGAACATTTTATTGTTGCTAATGATGAAGATAATATCTTACAAGTATATAATGCTACTCAATCAAAGTCTTCTATAGACTCTGACAGCATTTCAAAGATGCTAAAGCTTAAAAAAGAAGATGATGAAGCAGATATTGAAGGTGCAGCAAGAATAGGAGATATCATTTATTGGATAGGATCTCATTCTAGAAATAGTAAAGGTAAAGAACAATCTAGCAGACATCAATTTTTTGCAACAAGCCTTAAAACTATTGGAAACTCAATATCACAATTAGGGCAATCTTATACAAGTCTACTACTCCATCTAAAAAATAAATTTCCAGAAATAAAAGAAGCAACAGAAAAAAAAGATAAAGACAATAAAGATATTGGGGCAGAAGCAGAAGGAGGATTTAATTTAGAAGGATTTGCCGCTTGCCCTGATGGTTCTGTCATCTTAGGATTTCGTAATCCAATTCCTAAAGGAAAAGCTTTTCTGGTTAAAATTTCAAACCCATCTGAATTAATTCATGATCATAATAAAGAACCTTTATTCTCTGAACCAATAAGGTTAGATCTTGGAGGCCGTGGTGTTAGAGCTATAGCTTATTGGGCAGCCAAACAATGTTATTTAATAGTTGGAGGTTCTTATAATGATGATGCTGTTAATCCTGCTGAACCTAATTTTGCTTTATATAAATGGGATGGATCTCCATCTCATAATCCAGAAAATCTCAATGTTAAGTTAGGAGATTTAAATCCAGAAGCAATCGTTATTTACCCAAACAATAAAGTTCAATTATTAAGTGATGATGGTGGTCGGCCAATAGGAGAAGGAAATAAGCCTTGTAAAGATTTACTCAAAGAAGCTAAAAAAACTGGTACTGAGTGTAAAGAGTGCCATTTCCGCAGCCTATTTGTCGATATACCCTAACTAGTTGCTTTAGCTAGAAGAGATAGAAATGATCTTATCTCATGATATGTTACTGAATAGTTTGTCAATCAAGTGTTACTACTAGTTACCCAAATTTCAATGAGGAGAAAAATTTTAATGAATGGTTTTAATTCTGGACATTTTGAGCTAAGCCTAAGAGACACACTAGATAACTCAATTAAAGATGAGGTAAGAATAACCTTTGATAATCATGAACTCAGTAGTTTACATAGAAGAGAGGATGTTAACCGATTTCCTGCTACATTTGAGCTAGCCGCTTTTCCCAAAGGGCGATGGACAGTTTTTATACAGCCAACTACTTATCGTGCCTTAACATCAGGGCTATTTATAAATGTACCTTCTGATGGAACAACAAAACCTGATCCTATAACACTATTTATCCATGCACATTTAGCTAAGCCTCTTTTCCCTAATGTAAGTACAGTTTTTGCTGATGTAAAATGGGAAGACCTAAAAACATTACTTAATAATTCTTCATTTCAAGAAAAAACAGGAGAACCTCTTTGGGAATTATTAATCAATGACAAGCCTTTACTTGCTGCATCGGTATTAAATCTTTATGCTCGTACAAAAGCTGTAACATTGAGAACAGAAAAGACGATATTTTCTTACTTTCAAAAGATTAAAAATATTGAACAAGATCGTCTGTTTGTAATTGTTGATAATACACTGCTTAGCGATGTCAGAGCAACAGAAATATTAAAACCTGCTTCAGGTTTATTACATAAATTCCCTGATCCTTTTAAGCGAGTTGAAAAAAATGGTAGTTTTAAGACTTCAGAAAAAACAGGGAATGTACAAGTCACATTTGCTGAAAATTCAACCACTGGTGAAACAATGGTTGATACTGATGTAGATGATCATGCTGGGATAAAACATGCCTTTGACGTTTTGCGTCATGTTTTCACAGGAGAAAAGACACACCCTTATGATATCCACCAAATCTTGACATTTTTTTACAAAGATAGAATAAGTTTAGGTTATGATCTTGTTCCACGTTGACCTCTAGCAAAATAAGTAAGTTATCAATCAAATACGAGAGGTCGAAAAAATACCTGGTACTTGATGATCAAGTTTTTATAAGCAATCTATTTGAATCAAACTTAACAAAGGAAAATTTATGGAAAA
>JAHFUF010000276.1 GCA_023265235.1 Blastocatellia bacterium | reverse complement strand
GATGAAAAACAGATACTAATAACTAGTACTAGTACTAGCGAAGAAGGGCTTTTCCAGATCGATAATTTACCAGTAGGTAATTATAAACTTGTCATTGAACACCCTAGTTATAGAAAATATAACAATAGCCTCCTTTTTAAGGGGGGAAGTAGAGATCGTTTAGAAGTTACTTTAGCAGCTTCTGAGCTTTCAGAAGGACTCTCTATTACAGCAGTCCTTGACCCTGCTCAAGAGGCTTTTGATGCTTCACAACAAATGGAGATTGCTTCTAAAGATGAATTGAAAAATAGGGGAGGGGTATTACTACCACAACTATTCCAAGAAGAGCCAGGGATTAGGTTCGTACAAGGAAATAGTTTTTATGGACAGGCGATAATAAGAGGTCTTACAGGCCAACGTGTAGCAGCATTAATTGATAATATACGGTTCAATACTAGCACATTTACTACTGGGCTTGAACCAACAGTTGGGTTAATAGATACTAATGTTATACGCCAAGTAGAATTCATCTATGGACCAGGGTCAGCACTCTATGGGAGCGACGCGCTAGGTGGGACTATCAATGTTAATAGCGACACACCTATTTTTTACAAAAAAGGTTGGGAATTTCATGGAAATATAGGTTCTTCTTTTAGTAGTGCTAATGCTACTGCTGGTGGAAACTTAAAACTAACTGCTGGTAATAGCAAATTGAGTTTGTTATTCAATGGTTTTGGTCAACGTATTAATGACATTCGGGCTGGACAAGGAATTGATTCTCATTCAGTTATTACTCGCTTTTTGGGGCTATCTTCAAAATTACTTGGCGATAGACTACAAGACACTGGCTACTTAAACTATGGTACTACCAGCAAAATTGTATATAAGATAAACGACCAACAACAACTGTCACTCTTTTATCAACATACCACGCAACGCAACCCACGACCTTACTTTGTGCTTAATGGTGGGATTGGTGCGCAGGAATCAAATTTTAGTCCACAAGTACTAGATTTTTTCTATACTCGATATAAAAAACAGCAACTAGGATTTCTTGACTCACTTACTGGTACTTTTTCCTTTAACAGACAGCGACAGCAATTTGGTGTACAACGAACTGTTGCACCAACAGCTCTTCAAGAATATAGACTGGCAGAAGTATTTGGTTATGGACTACAAGCCACAGCACATATTGGTAGCTATCAGTTTTTGACATTTGGTAGTGAGCTTTATGACGAGAGTATAAGTAATAAGCGTTCTTTTGTTAACTATCAAACAAACCAAAACACCCCTGTATCTGGTACTGTCCCTAATGGTGCTAAGTATTTACAGCACACAGCAGAAGTAATTCCAGGTAAAGTACGTCTTAATGGTGGAATGCGCTATAGTGCTTTTTTCTACAAGACTGATAGTACAAAAAACCTACTCAATATCTTTGGTAAACCAACTGTACCAGATCTTTCCATTCGTAATGATGATGTGACTTTTAATATTGAAGGTGTTGTTTTTATTAAACAACGATTAAACCTTATAGCTAATGTTACTAGGGGCTTTCGCTCGCCTAATGTTATAGACTTGGGATCGGTTGGAGGGCTACCTTCTGGTTTTGAAATACTTATAAGTGAAGCACAAGAACTAGGGGGCTTTATTGGTACAACTAGCGATCAAGCAGCAGTTTCTACAGGACGGAAAGTTTCTCAACTCAAACCAGAAAATCTACTCAATTATGAAGTTGGAGCAAAATATCAGGACAAACACTTTAGAGCCAGTGCTACTCTCTTTAGCGGTACTATTAATGGCTTTATTAACCAAAGAGCATTAATACTACCACAAGGTGCCGTTGGCAAAATAATTGGAGGCTCGCCAATTATTGCACAAACCCCTAATGGGACAATAAATGTAGCAGCTAGCCCTCGTCCAGTTATAGTTAAAGCTAATACAACTGATGTTCGCCTTTATGGTATTGAGCTAGATGGCGAAATCAAATTTTCAGACACATTAACAATGTCTGGCAATTTCTCATATTTGAGAGGCAAAGATAAAAACCCTTCGCCACTAGGAAAAATACTACCAAGCGATATGGTAGCCAAAAAGTTTGCTAATATCCCTGAGATTGAAGGCGGACTGCCACCAGCAACTGGTTTTGTGAGTCTTCGTTACCAATCTCCTAGTAGACGTTTCTGGGTAGAAGCCTATTCTAATATGGCTTCTTTTCAAGATAGGCTTTCTTCACAAGATTTAATAGATGTTCGTATAGGAGCAACTCGTAGTCGTAGTGATATAGCTTTCTTCTTTTCCAATAGAGCGCGTGCCTTAGGGTTGATAGGCAATGGGGTTGATGCTAAAGCAGGAACCCCTGATGATGTTCTATTAAAAACAGGTGAAACCCTTCAACAGGTTCAAGATAGAGTACTTGGTCGTAATGTAACAAGAGCAGCCCTTTTTACTTCTACTCCAGGTTATGCTACTTTCAATTTGCGTGGAGGCTTTAATCTTGGTGAACGTAGTAATGTAACCATCATCCTAGAAAATATTTTTGATAAAAACTACAGACTACACGGATCAGGCGTTGACGCTCAAGGTGTCAATTTAATAGTTCGTTATTCTTGGCGGTTTTAACACTATGACAAGAAATAAAAACGCAATAACATTACGTAATGTCTATGTGCATATCTGGAGAAATAAAATGAACAAAATCTTTGTAGCATTTTTCTTAATTGCATTATTAGCCGCAGGTATTGTTGTAGTAAAAGCCTATAATTTTGAAACTAACTTAGAAACTAAAGCTGTTAAAAAAGTCGCACCACTCTATCCACCTCTAGCCAAACGTAAACGTGTAGAAGGAAAAGTCAAAGTAGGTCTACAGTTAAATTCAGAAGGTCTAGTTTCAACCGCAGAATTTATTGAAGGAAACGCCCTATTCAAACCTGCCTCACTAGAAGCGGCTAAACAATGGGTTTTTTCTAAATCTATGGCAGGTTCTAATGGTCATATAGTTTTCAAGTTTGAGATAGAAGAATAAAGATAGAATAAAGATAGAATAAAGATAGAATAAAGATAGAATAAAGATAAAGGAATAGAGAATGAGATTAGGAGCTTATTTATGGGAGAATGGATTAATCTATCACTAAAACAGAAAACTATCTTAGGCAGTACGCTAATAGTTGTATTGCTAGCTGTAATAGGCATTATTACTTCTTATGGAATAGAGAGCATACATAAGGATTATGAGAATGCTATAAGTAAAGAATACAAACAGGCCATTACTATTTTACAACTCCAACTAGCATCTACTAAACAACAATATTCTATTGTTAAGTCTATAACATTTGGAACCAAAGCTAATAATGATGAATATGAATTTGCTGGTAGTGAAATTAGAAATAAATTATCTAAACTAGAACAACTAAGTACATTAGGAAACACAGATGTTGCAGTTATTAGACAAAACACTTATCAATTTCAAGAAAGTGCTTTACGCTCTAGTAAAGCACTAGACCAGGGTAATGCTGATGAAGCACTTAACATTTTAGGAGGAGAGTTAAGTGATATCAGTGGTAAACAAACAATACTGTTAGCAAACCTTTCTGAACAAGCAATAAAAAATTCTGAGACTAGTATTGAATTAGTACAAATTCATGCTAAAAAGACTATACAGTTGATTTATTTATTTCTGTTTTTTGCAATATTTGCTGCAATCAGTATGGCAATATTTGCTATCTATACTTTTATACGGCCATTAAAACAAATTGCTAAAATGACGGATTCTATCGCTGCAGGCGATCTTAATATTGAACTCAACAGCACAGACGAAAAAACAGAACTAAATACACTTCTTAAATCTGTTAGTAACCTGGTTGAAGGATTACGCAAGTTTACTTTTTCTGTAGAACAAATAACCCAAGGAAACCTAAATATTACAATTGAGCCTCGTAGTAATAGAGATACTCTTGGAGTAGCGTTACGTGATATGGTAAGCTCTTTATATTCTATAGTTTCCAGTGTACGCACCAGTGCAGAAGAAGTAAAAGTTATTAACCTTTCAATGGATCTTATAGGTTCAGGTCAACAGCTTGAGCAAGATAATGGCAAAGTAGCCACATCTGTAGAAAATATGGCTTCAGTACTAGAAGAACTTTCACATAATATTCGTGCTATAGCTGAAAATGTAGAAACACAATCTTCTAGTGTTACTGAAACTGACCAAGCTGTGCAAAGCATGGTTAAAAGGTTAAAAAATATTGCTAACAATACTAAAGACCTAACAAACTCAGTTAATAGAGCACATAGTGCTGTAAATGAAGGTCGTAGCTTTGTACATCAAGCCGCTAATGGAATGCATGAGATTAATAGCTCAATAAATACAACGTCTAAAACTATTCAAGAACTTAGCAACCATGTAAATACTATAGGACGAATTACAGAAGTGATTAATACTATTTCAGATCAAACCAACCTACTTGCCTTAAATGCGGCTATAGAAGCAGCAAGAGCAGGATCACAAGGTTTAGGGTTTGGTGTTGTTGCTCAAGAAGTTCGCAAACTCTCAGAAAGAACTGCTCAGTCGGCTGAAGAAATTGCGCAATTGATTAATAGTGTACAAAAAAGTGTACAACAAGTTGAAAAACAAACAGGCCGTACTACTGAATTAGTGGGAGAAGGTCTTAGCCAGTCTTCAAAAGTAGTCAATGCTCTTAGCCAAATTGAGCTAGTAGTTGGTACTGTGGCAAAAGCATCAACAGACATAGATGATATTACTGTGGAGCAATTAGTGGGTGCCCAACAAATCTCTACTGCTATGCAACAACTAACCTTAGTTACATATGAGATTCAGGCTGCAAGCCAAGAACAAACCTTATCAACTAAAGAAATTGTTAAATCTGTAGTACATTTACGAGATACAATCGAACGTAATAATAAACTGTCCCAGCATTTATCTTCAGCTGGAAATTCTGTGATTTCCCAATTGAGTTGTTTAGAAGGGGCTGTTAAAGTTTTTCGTCTGCCTGATGCTTTATTAAGTAAAACCTCTAGCACTATCCCTATTAAAGTTCAAGTTAAGTATGCTTAAAACAATAGACATTATCCAAGATAACAAAAAGTAGGGGCGAACTGTTCGCCCTCTTTGTCTGATGTTTAAGAAGGGCGAACACATGTTTAAGAAGGGCGAACACATGTTTAAGAAGGGCGAACACATAGGTTCGCCCCTACTTGACTTCTACTTAGGTTTCGCGCTAGTCTGGCAAACACTTATTAAATTTCTTTTGCTAATCTAAATAATCTAATAAAACTACTATGGAACTACTAGGAAAGACTGCTTTAGTAACTGGCGGAGGGCGTGGAATTGGTCGCTCTTGTGCCTTGGCCTTAGCTCGTGCAGGAGCACAAGTTGTGGTTGCTGCTCGTACTACTACAGAAATCGAGGAAGTTGCCAAAGAAATAGAGGCTTTAGGCTGCAGAGCTTTAGCTGTTTCTTTGGATGTTTCTAAACTACAAAGCGTAGAAGCCGCTTTTCAGCAGGTTGTAGAAAAATGGGGTGGCTGTGATATTTTAGTTAATAATGCAGGCATAGCCGCTAGTGCCCCAATTGCAAAATGTTCAGAAGAGCTTTGGTTACAAATAATTGAAATTAACCTTAATGGAACCTTTCGTTGTATTAAGGCCGCTTTACCCACAATGCTCGCTCGCAACTGGGGACGAATTATTAATATTGCTTCAATTGCTGGTAAAGCTGGTGCACCCTATATTAGTGCTTATGCTGCTTCTAAACACGGTGTTTTAGGCTTAACCAAAGCTGCTGCTCAAGATGTAGCAACCAAAAACATCACCATTAATGCCATTTGCCCAGGTTATGTAGAAACTGACATGGGCGAAAAAGCAATGAACATTATTATGAGTAAAACTAGTGCAAGCAAAGAACAAGCTCGTGCTGCACTAGAGCAAACGACTCCTCAAAAACGACTTTTTCAACCAGAAGAAGTAGCATTCTTAGTTGTTGCTTTAGCCTCACCTTTAGCAGCAGGAATTAATGGACAAGCAATTAATATTTGTGGTGGAGCAGTACCTTATTAAGTTATGGAAAATGATATGTTTGAAGCGATAAACCCTACAGATTGGGCAAAACCTACAGGTTATAACAATGGCATGCTTACTCGTGGTGGTGGAGAAATCCTATTTATTGCAGGGCAAATTGCTTGGGATAAAGATAAAAAACTAGTTAGCCCAGAGTTTTCTATTCAATTTGACCAAGCCTTAAGTAATGTTATTGAAGTAACAAAAGCTGCTGGAGGAGAGGCCAAACATATTGGTAAACTCACAATCTATGTTACTGATAAACAAGAATATATTGCAGAAATTAAAGCTGTAGGAGCAGCTTATCGTAAGCATATGGGGAGGCATTTTCCTGCTATGGCACTAGTTGAGGTCAAAGCTTTACTTGAAGTAGGAGCAAAAGTCGAAATTGAAGCTATGGCAGTGATTTAACTCTTTTATAAGGACTCAATAATGATAAAAACAAAGTCGTTTCGCTATGAAGAAAAAGATCGTGTTGCAACTATTACCTTAGACCGTCCTGAGCGTCTAAATGCTTTAACCTTTGAGGTTTATAGAGAACTCACAGATGTTTTTCGCACCCTACAAAACCATAAACCTGTTGGAAGCGTGATTGTTACAGGTGAAGGTCGCGGTTTTTGCTCTGGTGGTGATGTTAAAGACATTATTGGACAACTGATGGGACGAGATATGGCAGGACTGCTAGATTTTACTCGTATGACTTGCGAATTAATTGGTAATATTCGTGCCCTACGTAAACCTGTTATTACTGCCCTTAACGGCGTGGTTGCTGGAGCAGGAGCAATGATTGCACTAGCTTCAGATATTCGTATTGCTTGCCCAGAAGCACGAATTGCTTTCCTTTTTGTTAAAGTTGGGC
>JAHFUF010000275.1 GCA_023265235.1 Blastocatellia bacterium | reverse complement strand
CTTTTAATATTATTACTTGTTATTCCGTTAGTAAACAATCTATCAAAAATAGGAAAATGGTGTCCTACTAGTCAAACGCCTTATCCTCCTCAGTGTTTATCCTTAATTAAATGGCTAGCAGAGTTGTTGTTTTGGAGTGAAAAAGGCTTTATACAACGACAAAAAGAATCTCAAATAAAATATAAATTAGAGAAAAACCCTTGGGCTATAGTGCTAGAAAAATATACATTACAAACACCTTTACGTATTTTCAGTATAATGTTTATTACTAGCACTATTGTACAGCTTGGTCTGTTACCGATTTCAATTATTTATTTTCATAGAGTTGTATTTGTTGGAATTATTTTAAACATAATATCTGAAATATTAATGAACCTATTACTTATTACAACTATGTTGTTTATAGTATTAGATTTTATTTCACAACATATAGGATATTATCTAGTAATTATTATAGACTTTATTTTAACATTATTTCTTAATTCTGCTTGGCCAAATATTTGTGAAAACTTAAACAACAAACTTCATATACTTAGCTATCGTGTTGCTGGGTTTTCAGGCAAACTCTTTATATTCTATATTTTATATTTTATACTTTTACTAATAATATTAGTGAAAATAAATAAATGGGAACCTTTTAATAAACCTATAACATTTATTTTAGCTAAAGAAAAACAACAAAAAGAATGTTTTTGGAATAAGATTTTAACAATATTTACCGCACTTTGTTTACTAATTATTGTTATTCCGCAGCGTTTTTATAAAACCTTTTTTGAAAATAAACCCCAAAGGTTAGAAGTAGTTTTTTTAGATGTTGGACAAGGTGATGCAATATTTATTAAATTCCCTCAAGGCACTACGATGATGATTGATAGTGGAGGAAGTGTTCCTTTTGGTAAGGAGAAGAATAAAATAGGTAATAAATTTTCTATTGGCGAGCAAGTTGATTCTATGTATTTGTGGTCGCAAGGGATAGAACATCTGGATTATTTAGTAGTAACACATCCTCATAGTGATCATATGGAAGGTTTTACAAAAGTAATTAAAAATTTTTCTATTGGGCAAGCAATAATATCTGAAAAGCCTAATGAAACAAGCGAATGGCAAGATTTTATACAGCTACTGACCTCTAGTAATATTGCTATTAATACTTGGTCAAAAGGAGAGTCTTATTTTATTGATGGGGTAAAAATAGACGTGCTTTGGTCAGCCTCAGAAACTATTACTAAAGAAGCGGTGAGTAATAAAACTATTAATAATCAGTCGTTAGTTTTACGCTTAAATTACCAAGGGCATAGTCTTTTATTAACGGGAGATATAGAGGAAGAAGTAGAAGAGGTTTTACTTAATACCAATAAAGAATTGCTTGCAGATGTGCTAAAAGCTCCACATCATGGAAGCAAAACCTCCAGTAGTAGAGGCTTTTTAGAAAAAGTTAACCCTAAGCTAACCATTATTTCAGCACCGGCAAAATCAAGGTTTAACCACCCACATTTGGAAGTGGTTGAAAGGTATAAGAATTTAGGTGTGCAGATTTATCAAACAGGGCTAAGCGGCGCAATTACTGTTTATATAGAAAACAATAATTTACACATAAAAGAATTTGCTCAACCAAAATCATTAGTTAAATAGAAAAATTGTTGAGAGTAAAGAAAAAACCACTAGCTTAAAATCAGTGGTTTTTTCTTGCCCAAAAGCCAGATCTAAACACTAAAAGAGCTACCACACCCACAACTTCCAGTAGCATTAGGGTTCTTAAACGTAAAGCCAGATCCCATTACTGTACTGACGTAATCAATCTCAACACCATCAAGGAGTTGTAAGCTAAAGGAATCAACAAAAAGTTTTAGACCATTTGCCTCAACAATTTTATCGGTTTGTGTTGGAGTATCTTCTACATCAAGGGCATACTGATAACCAGAACAACCACCAGGAAGTACACGAACACGTAAGCCAGCAGATGTTGCTTCCATACCTTCAGACATCATAAACTTCTTTACTTCACTAACTGCATTTTCTGTTACATTAATCATAAAGACGAATCTCCTAAATAACTTACGAATCTTTAAAATAGTAGATTAACTAAGACAGCCACTATTAACTAAAAATAATACTTAAAGGTATTTATTTTTTGTTACTATAACAAAGAAATTTTGCTAGGTATAGACAAAACCTCTTATAATTAAGAATCAATACTTAAGCTGCTCTTTCGTCCATAGAACTGCTAGTAGAACTATCATCATGAATATCAACTTCAATTAAACCTTCTCGATAAAGTGCATAACCACTAGAAGTAGAAGCAATAATTGCTGCAATTCCTCGCCTACCAAACCACTGTTGCCAAGTTTCTAAATCTCTATAAGCATCAGATTTTTTACTTTTTACAAAGGTAGAAAAGCGATTTGTTTCAGTAACTTTTACTTTATGTCCCATAATATTTCTTCTTCACCCTCCATTATATCTTTATTCAAAATTTAAGATTGGCAACCTAGTAGGTTTTAAGGCTAAAATACTTAATTGTGTTGCTAAAGCCTCGGCTGCCTGAGAAAAAGCCTGTGCTTGAGGACTATCTGGAGCACCAGCAACAATGGGGACTCCAAGGTCGCCTCCTTCGCGGATACCTAAACTGATTGGAATTTTGCCTAGTAACTTAACTTCAAATTTTTCTGCTAATTCTTCTCCGCCTCCTGACCCAAATATTTCATGTTTTTCTAAACAATTAGGACAAGAGAAATAGCTCATATTTTCTACAATACCTACTATAGTTACACCAACTTGTTGAAACATATTATGTGCTTTACGAACATCTGCTAGGGCTACTTCCTGAGGTGTAGTAACTAGCACAGCACCAGATACTGGGACAAGTTGAGCTAGACTTAGCTGAACATCACCAGTTCCTGGAGGCATATCGACTATTAAGTAATCAAGTTCTCCCCACTCAACGTCCCGCAAGAATTGTTCAAGAAGTCTGTGTAGCATTGGACCACGCCAAACCACTGCTTGATCTCCACGGTTTAACAAGCCAACAGACATAAATTTTACACTATAGGCTTCCCTAGGGAGAATTTTCTTTCCTCTTACTTTAGGTTCTTCGATACTTCCCATCATAATAGGCACGTTAGGCCCATAAATATCTGTATCTAACAAGCCTACTTTTGCTCCCATAGCGGCTAGTGCTACAGATAGATTTACAGCTACAGTCGATTTACCTACTCCACCTTTACCTGAACTAACAGCAACAACATTTTTTACCCCTAGAATAGCTTCTTTGTCCCCTATAGCTTTCCCCTTAGGTACATCTAGTTCCATTCTTATCTCTACACGTTGTGCTCCAGGGATTTTAAGCACATTTTGACGTGCTTGTTCTTCCAATGTTTGTTGGGCGGTTTGCGATGGGGTAGCTAGAGCTAGACGAAAGCCAATAATTCCACCACAAATTCTTATGTCTTTAACAAAATTTAAACTAACAATATCTTTATTGAGGTTTGGATCCTTTACTGACTTTAAGGCTTCTAGAACTTGTTGCTCAGTAATTTTTTCTGACATCCTTTTAGCTACTTTCTTTTGAATACTTAAAATTTTTTAATCAGAGCATTAAAAATAAAATCTATATTATTAATGTATATAATTAAACAAGAATAAGTTTATTGATCTGTAGAGTCTTTATAAAAATGATCAATGCTTTACCAAATTTATGTGGTTAGAGGATATTGTTAAATAATCATTTTGTCAATGAAAAAATTGAAAAAATAGTTATAGCCTTTATTTGAAAACAGAAGTTTACTAAACGTAACTATTGCATTATTGTAAGTTATGGTAATTAACGAAATTTAGTAGGTAATATGATCGGGGGATTTTAGAAACAAAATACTTGACAAAATAAATTGCGGTAACTTATGCTGTTAATCAATATCACCAAAAGATAAAATCCCTATTAAGTGAACTGATTTAAATACGGTATTTCAGAGATTTTGTAAATGCATAATTGCTGAAATGTTTTGTTTTCCCTAAATTATTAAATTTTATGATCTCACAATCAAGAATCGCAAATAGTGTTATCGAATTAATTGGTAATACTCCTTTAGTTAGACTAAATCGTGTTGTTGAAAAGGGTTCAGCCGAAGTAGTAGTAAAACTTGAGTCTCTTAATCCAATGGCTTCTGTAAAAGATCGCATTGGAGTAGCAATGATAGAAGCTGCTGAGCAAGAAGGTTTAATAAAACCTGGTGAGACTACAATTATTGAGCCTACTAGTGGTAATACAGGAATTGCCCTAGCTTTTGTTGCGGCAGCAAAAGGTTATCAGTGTATTTTAACAATGCCTGAAACTATGACTATAGAACGTGTTCGCACTTTGCGCGCTCTAGGAGCAAAAGTAATCCTAACTCCAGGCTCACAAGGTATGCGAGGCGCGATTCAAAAAGCAGAAGAATTAGTGCGCAGCACAGCTAATTCTTTTATGCCACAACAATTTAATAATGCTGCTAATCCAGAAGTTCACCGAAAAACAACTGCACTGGAAATCCTAAGAGATACTGACTCGCAATTTGACGCTTTTATTGCTGGAGTTGGCACTGGTGGCACTATAACAGGTTGTGCAGAGGTGTTTAAGGCTAGGCTAAAACAAGTATTAATTTGTGCTGTAGAACCAGCAGATTCTCCTGTTTTATCAGGAGGAAACCCTGGGCCTCACAAAATTCAAGGAATTGGTGCTGGGTTTGTACCCCAAGTCCTTAACCGAAGTATTGTTGATAGAGTGATTACTGTTTCTTATGAAGACGCAAAACAAATGGCACGCCGTTTGGCTCAAGAAGAAGGCATTTTTGCAGGTATTTCTTCTGGTGCTATCACCTGGGCTGCTATAGAAATAGCCAAAGAACTTGGAGAAGGTAAGCGAGTTGTTTCAATAATTCCTAGTTTTGGGGAACGCTATCTTTCTACAGAATTATTTAATTTTACTGATCAAGAAACAGAAAAATTATAGGAGTTATAAAAAAATGATTAAGGTCCCGATTTATATGGATAATCATGCTACTACTCCAGTAGATCCACGGGTGTTTGAGGAAATGGCGCCTTATTTTACAAAAGTTTTTGGTAATGCTGCGAGCAGAAATCATTCTTTTGGTTGGGAAGCAGAAGATGCTGTTGAGACTGCTCGTAAACAAGTAGCTAAACTTATTGGTGCTACTGCTAAAGAAATAGTTTTTACTAGCGGCGCGACAGAATCTAATAACCTAGCAATTAAAGGTGCTGCCGAGATGTACCAGGAAAAAGGTAATCATATTATTACCGTAGTAACAGAGCATAAAGCTGTCCTGGATTCTTGCAAACATTTAGAAAAACAAGGCCACCGTGTAACTTATCTACCTGTTGACAGATATGGGCTAGTTGATCTTGAAGAATTACGTAAATCTATTACAGATAAAACCATTTTGATTTCTGTAATGATGGCTAACAATGAAATAGGTGTAATTCAACCTATTGCTGAAATAGGTAAAATTGCTCGTGAGCATGGCGTTTTAATGCATACAGACGCAGTTCAGGCCGCCGGTAAAATTCCTGTTAATGTGGACAAGCTCAATGTAGATTTACTCTCTATTAGTGCACATAAAATGTATGGCCCTAAAGGGGTTGGTGCTCTTTATGTACGTAGAAAAAATCCACGAGTAATGTTAGCAGCAATTATTGATGGTGGTGGGCATGAACGTGGTATGAGATCAGGCACTCTTAATGTTCCTGGTATTGTTGGATTAGGTAAAGCAGCAGAACTAGCTTATTTAGAAATGCCAGAAGAAACAGCGCGCGTTAGCTGCTTGCGTGATAAATTACAAGAAAGTATCTTTGCTCGAATCCCAGAAGTTTTTATCAATGGTCATCCAACAAATCGCTTACCTGGTAACTTAAATATCAGTTTTGCTTATGTTGAAGGAGAGTCGCTATTGATGGGTTTATCTGATATTGCAGTATCTTCTGGCTCGGCTTGTACTTCTGCCAGTTTAGAACCTTCTTATGTATTAAAAGCATTAGGGGTTGGTGAAGAATTAGCTCATAGCTCACTACGTTTTGGCCTAGGTCGGTTTAATACAGAAGAAGAAGTTGAGTTCACTGCTGATAAAGTTGTTGAGGCTGTCAACAAACTAAGAGATCTTTCACCATTATGGGAAATGTTCCAAGAAGGTATAGACTTAAAGACTGTTACTTGGGCGGCTCATTAATTATTAAAAGTTAAGTACTCTTGAAGAAAACGAAGGAAACGAAGGAGAAAAGTTAAATGGCATATTCAGACAAAGTTATTGATCATTACAATAATCCTAGAAATGTTGGTAGTTTTGATAAAAATGCCACAGATGTTGGTACTGGGCTAGTAGGCGCGCCAGAGTGCGGAGATGTAATGAAATTACAACTAAAAATCAACAAAGAAGGTGTTATTGAAGATGCTAAATTCAAAACCTTTGGATGTGGTTCAGCCATTGCTAGCTCGTCTTTAGCTACTGAATGGGTAAAAGGTAAGACAGTAGATGAAGCATTAACAATAAAAAACACAGATATTGTTCGTGAACTTAATTTGCCCCCTATTAAAATTCATTGTTCAGTTTTAGCTGAAGATGCTATTAAATCGGCAGTAGCTGATTATCGTAAGAAACAAGATGTAGTAGAAGAAGTTTTTCAAACAGCATAGCTAGGTAAAATAATAGCATTGGGGCTAAGCAGGGAAGCTCCAATGCTGTTTTTTTATATCTGCTCTTAGCAAAAACTATAATTGTTTTTAGGGGTTATGAACCTCTCGGCTATAAATAGCCGAGTTTCTGGGTCGGAAAACGCTGTCTCACGACAGTGAAGAGCTTGAGTATCAGCAAAAGAGGTATTGAGCTTGAGATGTAGCAACCTTAGCAGTTCGCGCTTATTTCTGATAAA
>JAHFUF010000274.1 GCA_023265235.1 Blastocatellia bacterium | reverse complement strand
GTAAAGTTCCTAGGACACATAAACAGTCTACCACCTTTGTACAATGCTTTAGATATTGCTGTAATCCCTTCAGAAAACGAAGCTTTTTCTATTGTATGCCTAGAAGCAATGGTTTCACACTGTCCTGTTATAGCCTCTAACATAGGAGGGTTAGCAGAACTTGTTAAAGAAGGTGACACAGGACTACTTTTTCAGGTTGGAGATAGTAAAGCCTTGTCTGAAAAGCTTTTTCTCCTACTCTCCAGCTTAGAGTTACAGGAAAAACTATCTCAAAAAGCTTATCTTTTTGCTACAGAAAATTTTGCTATGGAAAAAGTAATTGCTCAGATAGAAGACTTGTATAAAAAGGCTGTTTCTAGGAGTTTTCATTAGTCTTTTTACTCACTTTTCTCTATCATCCTTTGTAACGATCTTTGTTCTCAACAAAAATTCCATTAAAAATAAATTAATAAGGAAAATAAAAATGGCACGACTAGTTATTTTATTAATATTGGCTATTTTTTGCTTCGCTACTATTGGCACTAGTAATAGCAAACCTACTTCTAGCGTCCAAAACAACAAGATGGATAAGGCTGACAAAGCTGACAAGGCTGATGTAGTTTTTAACAACGGGAATATCTACACGGTTTCTGATAAACAACCTAAAGCAGAAGCTATTGCAGTAAAAGACAGTAAAATTATTTTTGTTGGCACTAATGAACAAGTTAAAAGCTATATAAACCCTAGTACTCAGGTTATAGACCTTAAAAATAGTACCGTAGTTCCTGGTATGACTGATGCTCATTATCACTTATCAGGCGTAGGTGATAGAGAAGTAAGGCTTAATCTAGAAGGTGTTGCAAGCCTTTCAGAAATGTTGGCTAAACTTAAAGCAGAGGTTGACCGCACTCCTTCGGGTAAATGGATTGTGGGACGTGGATGGATTGAAACTTTTTGGCAACCTCCAGTTTTTCCTACTAGCGAAGACCTAGATAAAGTTTCGCCTAATAATCCTGTTTTTCTAAATCGTGCAGATGGTCATGGCGCAGTTGTTAATTCTCAAGCATTAAAAATCGCAGGGATTGACAAAAACGCTCCTAACCCTTTTGGTGGTGAAATATCGCGGGATAAAGAAACTGGAAAAGCTACAGGGATGTTACTAGATTCTGCTCAACTATTAGTAACCAAAAACATTCCTGCGCAAACAGAAGATGAAAAGCTACAATCCCTTGTAATAGGAGCTAAACGCAGTGTTGAGTTAGGCTGGTGCCAAATTCAAAATGCGGGCGGCAGTTACGAAGAAATAGCAAGGTTAAAAAAACTCTACCAAGAAAATAAAATTAAGCTTAGGGTCTACACTGCTGTTTATGGCCCAGGGTTTGACGCAATTCGTCTGCTTAAGGAAGGGCCTATTATTAGAGAGTTTGACAACAAACTTACTGTTAGGACAATAAAAGTTTCTTTTGATGGTGCGCTTGGCTCAAAAGGTGCGGCACTCTTAGAACCTTATTCTGATGCTCATGACACTTCTGGTTTTCTTACCAAAAAGGAAAGTGACCTTACTCCTATGTTTCTTGAAGCCCTAAAAAAAGGTATTCAAATAGAAACACACGCCATAGGAGATCGTGCTAATAGAGAAATTCTTAATATCTATGAAAAGGCTTTTCAAGCTGTTCCTAGTAATGACAGAAAAGTGGTTGAACCGCGTTGGCGAGTAGAACATGCGCAAATTGTTAATTCGGCAGATATTCCTAGGTTTGCAAAATTAGGCATTATACCTTCTATGCAACCATCTCATGCCATTAGCGATTTACATTTTGCTCCTAGAAGACTAGGAATAGACCGCTTAAAAGGTGCTTATGCTTGGCAAAGCTTTCTAAAAACAGGAGTTGTTATTCCTGGTGGCTCAGATGCCCCTGTAGAGCGGGGTGAACCAATGATTGAATTTTATGCCGCAGTAGCAAGAAAAGACTTAAAAGGATTTTCTGGTGAAGGCTGGCACCCTGAAGAAGCCGTTTCCAGAGAAGATGGCTTAAAAATGTTTACTATTTGGGCAGCCTATGCAGCTTTTGAGGAAAGCATCAAAGGATCTATTGAGGTTGGCAAACTAGCAGACCTAACAGTGTTATCAGCAGATATAATGAAAGTCCCTGTGGCAGAAATTCCTAAAACCAAATGTGTAATGACTGTTATTGGTGGAGAGGTTGTTTATAAATCGCCTGATTTTAAGTAAGCTAATGAACATCACTTTATTTAAGTGTTTAATCTATTTTAGAGAGCAAATAAAAGCATTTGAAGCTAGCCCTATAACTTGGCAAAGCGTGCCATATGGTATTTGGGCAGCTTTAACAGCTATTGCAGTAATAGGTTCTTGTATTTATGGTGCTTCTCTTAGTTTGGTTCTACCCTCTTGGCAACTAACAAGCGGTGCTCTATGGATTTTGTTGTCTGCTGGCTTTGGTTGGTTTATTTTTGGCCCAACATTAATTTTTGTTACTAAAAAAAATATTTTTACTTGTGCTCATGCTTGTATGGTAACAATGGCTTATGGAGAAGGAGTTTTAACCCTTACCGCGCTAGTTAATTTAATCTTAGCTTTCAATTTGCCTGTTAGTTTTGATGTTGGTGTTTTTAATTTTTCTATGGTAGTAGTCTCTAATATAGTTATGGTTTTAGTTTTAAGCCTACAAATGCAGGCTATTGGCGTAGTTTGGTGGAAAACTTTACTTGTCTGGATGCTAGCACTTAATGGTAGTGGAGCAATATTCTTTTGGATTTTTCAACAAGTTCTAAAATGAGGTAACCTAATGCCAAGTAATCCAATTACAATGGTTGGGAAAATTGATCGTTGTTGGCTATTTACTTATCAGACTCCAATTGAAGATGTAAAAGGCTTATTACCTAAAAACCTATCACTGGTTACTTATCAAGATTGTGCTTTTTGGAATGTTGTTATTTCACATATTCAATCTATGCGACCAAAACACATTCCAGGAGTTTTTGGCCTAGATTACTGGCACATAGCCTATCGCCTATATGTTAAAATTCAGCCTCTTAATGGTGAAACAATAGAAGGACTTTATTTTTTACATAGTGATTGTGACAGTAGTTTAATTGCTCTAGGGGGTAATTTACTGACAAATTTTAACTTACATCTTGCTAGCATAATCATTAAAGAACAAAACTCAGATTTAGAAATACAGATTAACTCCTCTGGTACACCTGCAAAAATAATTCTACAACCAAATATAGAAGCTAAATTACCTGCTCATTCAGTTTTTCCATCTTTAGAGTTTGCAGGTAATTTTCTAAAGTATAAACCTAACGGAATAGCTATTAATTCTGATAATAGCGCGAATGTGATTCATATTAAGCGGGATGAAGAAAATTGGCACTATCGACTGATAGAAGTAAAAACAGCAGAATGGGCATTTTTCAAAGGTAAAAACATTAAACCTGAAGTTTGCTATCAAGTTGAGCCGATTTATTATCAATGGAATCGTGGAAAAAATTATCAAGTAAATTAAGTAAGGGCGAACAGTTCGCCCTTACTTGGAATCAACATATTTACTTTTTTTAGTAATCCATTTCTTGACCACCACTAGCAGCTTTCCTTTTCTCAGGTAATTCAGAAACAACTGCTTCAGTAGTAAGCAGTAAGCCAGCTACAGACGCAGCATTTTGTAAAGCTGTACGGGTAACTTTTACAGGATCAAGCACGCCTGCTTGCATTAAATCTTCATATTTTTCTGTTTCAGCATTAAAGCCAAAGCTTACATTATCATTTGCACGAACTTTTTCAACAATAATGTAACCTTCATGTCCTGCATTTTGAGCAATCATTCTTAAGGGTTCTTCTAAAGCACGATTAATCAGTTTTATACCTGACATTTCATCTTCATCTGTAACTTTAAGAGCGTTTAATACTTTTTGAGCGCGAATATAAGCTGTGCCGCCTCCTGCAACTACGCCTTCTTCAACAGCAGCACGGGTAGCATACATTGCGTCTTCTACGCGAGCTTTCTTTTCTTTAAGCTCAGTTTCCGTAGCAGCACCAACTCTAATTACCGCTACACCGCCAACAATTTTGGCTAAGCGTTCTTGTAATTTTTCACGATCATAATCAGAAGTGGTTTCTGCCATTTGAGCACGAATTTGCTTAACTCGGGCATCAATTTGTTTACTGTCTCCAGCACCCTCTACAATAGTAGTATGGTCTTTATCAATAACAATTCTCTTGGCTTGACCAAGGTCTGCTACTGTAAGACTTTCAAGCTTAATTCCTAGCTCTTCTGTAACTGCTTTAACACCTGTTAGGATAGCAATATCTTCAAGCATTGCTTTACGACGATCACCAAAACCAGGTGCTTTTACTGCACAAATTTGAAGTGTACCACGTAGTTTATTTACTACTAGAGTAGCTAAAGCTTCACCTTCTACATCTTCAGCAAGAATTAATAGAGGTTTGGCCTCTTTGTTTAACTGTTCTAATAAAGGTAGTAGGTCTTTAAGTGAGCTAATTTTCTTTTCATAAGTGAGGATAAAGCAGTTTTCTAGAACTACTTCCATTCTCTCTTGGTCAGTCACAAAGTAGGGAGAAAGATAACCGCGATCAAACTGCATACCTTCTACAATATCTAATTCCATTTGCATGGTTTTAGATTCTTCTACAGTGATAACTCCATCTTTACCAACTTTGTCCATTGCCTGAGCGATTAAACTACCAATAGCGCGATCCCCATTAGCAGAAATTGTCCCTACATGAACAATTTCTTCACCTTCAACAGGCTTAGCTAATTTCTTTAATTCTGCAACTACTTCGGTAGTAGCGTAATCAATACCACGTTTAAGTGCCATTGGATTAGCACCAGCAGCAACCATTTTCAAGCCTTCACGAAAAATTGCTTGGGCTAGCACAGTAGCCGTAGTAGTACCATCGCCAGCAACATCAGAAGTTTTAGAAGCAACTTCACGCACCATTTGTGCGCCAGCATTTTCTAATTTGTCTTTTAAGTCGATTTCTTTTGCTACTGTCACACCATCTTTGGTAATTAAAGGTGAGCCAAACCTCTTTTCAATTACCACATTACGCCCTTTTGGCCCAAGAGTCACTTTAACAACATCAGCAAGCTTGTTGATACCAGCTAAAATAGATTTTCGAGAGCTTTCTCCTAAAGTAATTTGTTTTGCCATAAAGTTAGTTTCCTTCCAAATAATTATGCTGTAGCAGCTCCAGTATTTTCTAGTATTCCTAAAACTTCATCTTCTTTCATGATGATAAATTCCGTACCATCAACTTTTACTTCTGTACCAGAATATTTACCAAATAGCACAGTATCTCCAACTTTTACATTAAGTTGCAAGCGTGCGCCATTATCTAAAACCTTGCCATCGCCTACAGCAACAACTGTAGCGCGTTGTGGTTTTTCTTTAGCCGAATCAGGAATGATAATTCCGCCACGAACTTGTTCTGTTTCTTCTTCACGACTAAGTAAAATACGATCACGTAATGGCCTAATAGTTTTTGACATTAGTACCCCTTTCAAATATTAGTGTTATAAGTAGTTAAAAAATATATATTAGCACTCAGGTTGCTAGAGTGCTAATTATAGTCAGAGATTTTTTCTTGTCAACCTTGAGATGAAAAACGAGTAGTTTTTTATAGGACACTAGGCTTTTGGCCGCATTAGTTTTACACGAGTATAAGCGACTTGAAAACCTTGGCGTTCAGAATTACGTTGGGAAATTGTTCCTGGCAGAGTGCTAATTACTGCTAAATCACAGTCTAATTCTATTGCTAGGTTAAGGCGATGTTGTAGTAATTTATTTTGAACACCTAGCTTTCTAAACTCAGGCGAAGTACTAGCACCTGACAAAGATACTACGTTTTCATAAATAAACATTCCACCACCACCAGCACAATTATTATCTATTCTAGCTAAAAAAAAGTAATTATCAGGGACATAAAAACCTGTATGCCATATAGCATTTAACATATCAGCAAACTCTCCTTCTGCACCAAACCCTTTAATTACTGTATTTGCCCAATCATCTATCGTACTTTTATCAACAGTGCTAATTTCAACTTCTGGTGCATCAAGCTTAAGCAAATTGCTTTTATCTAACCTTTTTATTAACACATTACTTACTTCTACTAAACGATAACCACGATTTCCTAATAGTTCTATGAGCGCAGGATCGACCAAAGGAGAAAGTTCTATATTTACTGCTGAGCTTTTGCGGTAATAAAAATCTTCTATTTCTTCTATTTCACTAACAGAAACGGTTTCTTGTAACCCCATACCTAAAGCTTGGGTAAGCGGCGAGTTATCGCCTAAGTAAATTGCATGGCCTCCAGCAATAGCCAAAGTAGCTGCTTGTGATTGAGGATATTTTTGTGCATAAAGATCAGCCATTTTTGCGCTAGAGACAGCATTAGCTGTTTCTACACGTCGAGAAAGTGCTAAATCAGAAAAAAACATTATTACTCCTAAAATTTGAGAAGGTTAAAAAAGGCTAAATTAGCCTGGAGGCCAAGCAAGCCCTCTACCACCTAAAACATGTACATGAATATGAAAAACGCTTTGACCCGCCTTAGCCCCTGTATTAATTACAGTGCGAAAACCATCTTCAGCAATCCCTAAATCGCTAGCAATTTTTGCCGCAGAGGTTAGTAAATGCCCTAGTAGCTCATTATGTAAGCTAGCAGATGCTTCTTTTAATGAAGCAATATGCTCTCGTGGAATTACTAGCACATGTGTAGGTGCTTGTGGGTTAATATCATGAAAAGCTAAGCATTTATCGTCTTGATAAGCTATTTTTGCTGGTATTTGCCCAGCTATTATTTTACAGAAAAGGCAGTCACTATTAGACATATCTCTTTACTTCCTCAAAATTTATAATAGATATTATCGGTAATAAGCAAAATGGGCAAAAATG
>JAHFUF010000273.1 GCA_023265235.1 Blastocatellia bacterium | reverse complement strand
AATCTCAGAAAGGGTGATAAAAGTTCTTAAAGAAGCTCAAGAACGTGGGGATTTATATGCAGAAACTAGCCTAAGAACGCGTGTTTCCTATGTGTGCTACCTAGCCCAAAATCAGCCAAAACTTGCTGCTGATGAAATAGATATCGCAATGGAAAAATGGTCACAAACAGGCTTTCATGCTCAACATTACTACGCTTTTATTGCTAGAGGAGAAATAGCTCTCTATCATAATCAAGGAGAACTTGCTTGGAAGTTAGTTAAAGAGCATTGGCCTAAAATGAAGCGATCAATGTTTTTTCGTGTACAGTTTTTACTTATAGAGTCGCTCCATTTATCTTCTCGTGCTGCAATGTGTTTGGTTATGCAAACTACATCGCCAAACAACAAACTCTTAAATGTCCTAGGCCGTGTTGCTAGGCGATTAGACAGAGAAAAAAAGGTCTATGCAGATGCTTTTGCTGCCTTAAGTCGTGCTATGTTTGCTCTTTTTACCGGAGCATATGATTCTGCTATAGCACAGCTTTCTACGGCGGAATCTAAGTTCACGGTAGCTAATATGCAAATGTATGCCGCCGTAGCACAACGTGCTAGAGGTAAATTAATTGGTGGAGAAGAAGGGACTAAATTAGTCACAAAGGCAGAAGAAATAATGAAAGAACAACAAATACAAAATATTGAGACTTTTGCTCAAATGATGCTACCTGGAAAATGGGAAAACAAAGCTAATAATTAGACTTTTAGGTAAAAATAAATGTCAATAATTAACAACCTACTATCGATGTTTAAGAGTAAGCCAAAAGAAGAGCCATTAAAACTTGACCCTACTTTAGGCGATCCACTAGCAGCAAAGTTCCGAACAGAGTTAGCTTTTGGTGATTATCGAGGTGTACAAAGGTATTTAGAAGAGTGTAGAAATTTTGATGAACGATGGTTCTATGTCCAAGCACTTTCAAATTGGCCAGGAACGCCTCGTTGGATGGATAATTGGGTAGAAAAAGAGATGCGTAACAGTTCTATTTCATGGCTAATTCGAGGGACACAAGGAGTTCAAAGGGCTTGGGAATTGCAAACAAAAGGCGATAAAGTTTTTAATATTACTGAAAATGACAAATCTATTTTTCGGGAAAGGTTGCAAAAAGCTGAACAAGACCTGCAAATGGCTGCTTGGATTGACCCTAGTGATCCTACGCCTTGGGCATATTTGATCAAAACAGGTTTAGGGCTATATGTTGGTGCAAAAGAGATAGAAAATAGATTTAGGGAAGCCTGTCAACGTGACCCTGAGCATCATTTTGCACATGCGTTTATGCTTCAAGCAATTTCTGAAAAATGGGGCGGGTTACATGTAATAATGTTTGATTTTGCTCGTAGCATAGTTTCTAATGCTAAAGAAGGCAGTAGTTTACACAGTCTAATTGCTGATGCTCATATTGAACGATGGCTTTTCCATTTAGCTGAATCAGACCAAGTAGGAGCACGAGGCTATTTTCGTAAACCAGAAACTTTTCGTGAAATTACTAGAGCCGCAGTTCGTTCTGTTCAATCTATGAGTTATCGTAAAAGTAAATTAACCCCATTTTATCAAAATCTTTTTGCTTTTTGTTTTTGGCAAGCTGGTAACAAACCTATGGCACGTAAAGAATTCCAGTCCATAGGTCGTAATGTAACAGAATTTCCTTGGTGTTACCTAAGCGATCCTATAAAGGAATTCACTCGTGCCTATCAAGAATGCCAAGAAACCCTGGAAAAATAATCAAAATTATTTGAGTAACAAAAGCTTGATGTAAAATACAACCAAAATATATAATGCTTACTAGGGAGATAAAGCAAATATTTGTAGGGGTTCAGGGGGTTTCGCTTTATTTCTGATAGATAATAACTTCGTTATTCTAATATTATTATTGATGTTCTAATATTAAAAAATATTAAAAAATATTAAAAACGCACTAAATTTTATGAGCAAATCAGTAGAAGAAACAGATCCACCTTTAGGTCAAACAGATGATGCAACCAAATTTTTCTTAGGTGCTCGTTCTGCTTTGAAGATTGGTGATATGGGAGCAGCAGAAAGATTGTTGCGACGTTCTCTAGATTTGGCTCCTAAAAATTATCTTTATATGCTAACACTAGCAAGATTGCTAGTTCAAATGGACAAAAACCCTGTTGAGTCCGAAGCCCTGTTGTTAGAATCCAGTAGCTTAAAGGTTGATGCCGTAGAGCCAAGGCTAATTCTTTCTGCTATTTATGAAAAACAAGGACGTATACGCACAACACAATCTGTCTTAAAAGGTGTTGTTAATATAGACCCTACTAATTTTGTTGCTCGTCGTAAACTAGCACAACTTAATAGTGAAATGTCTCAAGACCAAGAACAAATTAAACTGCGTAAGGAAATACTTGCTCAATGTTTAATTGTAAACACTGCTGATTTACCTTTAATCACAACAGCTACTACCATAATAAAAGAAGAAACAAATCAAGCCTTAAATATTCCAGAAAACAATTTTCTAGAAATAAACAAACCACAACAAATACAACAAATAGTAGATGATTTAAATGAAAAATCTTTGGCTAGTGCTAATAACTCAGAAAATGGTTATGTAGGATTAAATGAACGTTTAGTTGTAGCAGAATTCTTATCATTGGATTTAACAAAGCCTCCTATACAAAATGAAATATTAGCTAGCATTAGTACTACAGATAATATTTTAGATCCTCCTGAAACTCCTTTATTGGAAACCATTCCACCTGTTATTGAAAATAATCCTATCACAAAGGATATTGGGTCTAGTAAATCAGAAGAGACAGTAATAAAAACTCTAGAATTAGAAGCAGATTATTTGTTAGCAATTATTCGAGATTTTTTCTTTGCAGTTAAAGATCAACTAGGAGAAGCAACCGCATTTTTACTGCTTAAACGTGCTAAACAGCAAATAGAATCACTTTATCCAGAATTAGACTATTTTGAAATTCACGAAGATCAAATAATTATAGAATTTATGAGCGAGGAAAGGTTTTTAAACAGACGTACACTTGAATCCATCACCACTTGGATGTTTTTGCTTATGATTTTATTAAAAGAAACGTCTTATCTTAGAGAAGAAGCTAGGGAAAAAGCCTTAGAACAAGCTATGCCAAAAAGTGATGACATAGAGGAAGAAAGATTGTTTCGCCAATATTTTAATGAAATTCAGCTTTAAGAGAACTTGCTAAGAAACTGGCTTACATAAAAAAACAATGTCAAGGATTTTAAAGTTTGTAGAACCTACCTAGTATTTTTTTCATGCATTATCTTCGGAAAATCCTTTAAACGCTTTTGTCAGAGTTTGAGTATACCTTTATGAAAACAATAACTAAGCAATATCTGGAGTAAAGTTGATGCACCAGGAGATAATAACAAACTTTGCAATGATGGTTGAGCAGGAATATGATGAAAAGGCTATTTCATCAAAACAAGCACAATCACTTATTGCACAAGCTAAGCTAGGTGATACACAAGCTTTTGAACAATTGTTGATTCGTTATCAAAGGCAAGTTCTTGGTACAGCTATAAGATTATTAGGCAATGTAGATGATGCTCAGGATGCGGCACAAGAAGTTTTTCTTCGTTTGCATAAATATTTGTATAACTTTGATCAAGAAAAAGAATTCCTACCTTGGCTTTACCAAATGACAGTTAATACTTGTCGCGATATAGCACGAAAACGTTCCAAACACAGTGCTTTATCTTTAGAACAAGAAAAAGAAAGTGGAAAGCTAGACAACATTGCTAGTAAACAAGATATAGAAACAGAAGTTAGTATGCTTCAGGAAAGAAAGATTATTTCTGCCGCACTAGAAACTTTATCTGAAAGGGAACGAACAGCAATTGTTTTAAGAGATATTCAAGGGCTAGAAACAAAAGACGTTGCACAAATGTTGGGAACGGCTGAAGCTACAATACGTAGCCAAATTAGTATGGCTAGAGTAAAGATAAAAAAGTATCGAGATAAATTTCTTAACAAACTAAGATAATAATTAAAGGGAAGAATAATTCCATGAATTGCCCAGAATTTGAAAATCAAATAGCTCTTTATGTTGGCGGTGATTTACTAGAAAAAGAAATGATAAAAGTAGAAAAACACTTAGCTCTTTGCGCTAGCTGTACTGAATTTATGGTTGAACTCCAAGAAAGCCAATTATCCTTAGTTAAGTTTGGGCAAATAGATGTATCAGAAGCGGTTTTTACAAACCTACGTGCTTCAGTGTTAGCACAAATTGTAGTAAAAAATGAAAAAGTAAGTTGGTGGCAACGGCTTTTTAATTTCCATTATGGATTTTGGCGATATGCTGTTTTAACTAGTTCTATAGCCATAATCACGATTTTTGGAGGCTATCTATTCTTAAATACTAATAAAACAACTAATCAAAACGTAACGATAGCTAATCAAAATATAAAAACTACTATACCGCCAAACAATAAATTAGAAGAAAATCATACAACTAATGTAGCAAAGACACAAAACCAACCTGTACAAATGGCTAATAAAAAGATAAATCGTAATGTAAAATATGCAAATAAAATTAATAAAATAAAGAAAGTGTATAGTGAAATAAAATCAGTAAATAGTGATTTAGAAATAGTAAACACCGCTAGCTTAGATAATAAAATATTTTCTAGTGTAGATGTTAAAGCAGAAAACCAAGTAAAAATGGAAATACAAACTAGCAATCCTAATATCCGCATCATATGGTTTGTTAATAAAGAAGCAAAATCTTCAGAAAAACGAACCAATAGCTAAGAACATACAACTCTAACCTGCTCAATAATTAATAGGTTAGTGATTAGTTGTTGAGATTATTCAAAACTAATAAAAAATAATTTTGGAGGTAAAAATGCGACTTTATATTATTTTGTTTTTAATATTTTCTTTCTTTTCAGTAAATGTTTATGGTCAATCTGCTTCACCTAGGCCAACACCAGCCCCAACAACCACAGCTACAGCCCCAACTCCTGAGCCAGAAAGGGTTTTAAATAAAGATCTAAAAACACAAATTTTTGAGATTAAACACCGTGATCCGCAAGCACTAGTAAGAGTTTTAGATGGGCTTAGCAGCCAAGATAGAGGAACACAATTAGTACCAGATAAAGATTTTAAGACTATTACTGTTAGAGATTACCCAGAAAATATTGCTGTAATAGAACGAGCAATAACTAAATTAGATGTACCAGAAAAACTTCCTGCTAATCTAGAGGTTCAGCTACATATAATTGCTGCTTCACGAAATGGAAAAGAAAAAGGACAAGTTCCAAAAAACCTAGAAGATGTTATTACTCAACTACAAAGTACTTTGCAATATACTAGTTACCGATATATTACAAGTATTTTTAATCGAGTCCAATCTGGCAAAAATTTAATAGCAACTGGCATTACAGATCCAATTTTTCCATCTTCTGAAACAGCCGCTAAAGCATCTTATCAATATAGTTTAGGCGATATTAGATTAAGTGTGGATGCTTCAGGTAATGAGATAGTACAAATAAATAAACTTAATTTTGGAATGAGCACTCCATTAGTTTCTATTAAAAAAGATGGAGCTAATACAATTGATTACAAACATGGAGACATAATTACTGGTTTAAGCTTACGAGAAGGTGAAAAAGTAGTAGTTGGAACAGCTAATGTTGGTACTTCAGATGATGCAATTATTTTAGTAATATCAGTAAAAAAAGTTCAGTAGTCGCGAACTGTTCACCTTTTTGCTAATCTGTTTGCTTGGGTGTTCACACCAGACTGTTTTTATTCTGAAGGAAAATCGCGGTTTACCATTTGGGTAGCAAGACTCCAAGATCAAGACCTTTTGCGGCAAATGCTGCGAAAGGTCTTTTTATTTTTTGGTAATTGTTTTATAAGATTAGTTTTTAGGCTGTTAGGAAAGGAAATTCTATGTCAGAGCAAGTTTTAGCATGGATAGGCTTTCACGTTTTTGTGTTTGTCCTCTTAGCAATAGATTTAGGTGTTGCTAGCCGCAAATCAAAAGAAATTGAAGTAAAAGAAGCAATGGTTTTGAGTAGTATTTGGATAAGTGTTGCACTAGCTTTTAATGCCTTGGTTTATTATTGGAAAGGTGCAGAGGCAGGAACAAACTTTTTGGCAGGATATTTAGTAGAAAAATCTCTTAGCGTAGACAACCTGTTTGTTTTTGTATTAATTTTTTCTTACTTCAAAGTACCACCAATTTATCAACGTAAAGTACTGTTTTGGGGAATATTAGGCGCACTGATAATGCGGGCTATTTTTATAGTAGCAGGAGTACAAATCATAAGCTATTTTTCTTGGGTAATGTATTTATTTGGCGCATTCTTAGTGTTTACAGGAATTAAGCTAGTAACTGAAAAAGATAACGAGATTGAGCCAGAAAGTAATCCTATCCTAAAAATCTTTCGTAGGTTTATTCCTATTAAAACAGAATATGGTGTAGGTAAATTTTTAGTAAAAGAAAATGGCGTTTGGTATGCTACCCAATTACTTGTTGTGCTAATAGTTATTGAAACTACAGACGTTATCTTTGCTGTAGACTCTGTTCCTGCTATTTTAGGTATTGTTAACCCACCAGACACTTTTATTGTCTACACTTCAAATATAATGGCTATTTTAGGTTTGCGTGCCCTCTATTTTGCCTTAGCAGGAATTATGGGAATGTTTCATTACCTTGCTTATGGACTATCTGCAATACTAGTTTTTATTGGTATAAAGATGATTATTGCTCAACTTGGCTATCATATCCCTACTGCAATAGCTTTAGGTACAGTCGCTGGGATTTTAGCTATATCTATAGTTATTTCTATTATGTTTAAGCCCGCAGAACCAGAAGAAAAATCTGCTGAATCAGGAAAATAAATTTACCTAGTGCTCTAAGAGTGAGATAGCTTGCTCTT
>JAHFUF010000272.1 GCA_023265235.1 Blastocatellia bacterium | reverse complement strand
TATTGGGGAAGAAGAGCTAACAAAAGGTAAGTTCGTATTGCGAGATATGGGTAATCGTGAGCAATTAGAACTTACTGAAACTGAATTACTAGAAAGGCTTAAAGCTAATTGAATATGTATTTAATTAGGTGTTTTAATAGCAAATTTTTAGAGAAAGCTTATGTCTACTAACCCAAAAAGACTTTACTCACTTGAAGAATATTTTGAGATAGAAAAGAACTCAGATATTAAACATGAGTTTATTTATGGTGAAGTCTTTGCCATGTCTGGGGCTAGCCCAAATCATAACCGAATTGCTGCTGCGATTGGTTCACAATTGGATCAACAACTTGTAGATACTACGTGTGAAGCTTTTATTAATGATTTGCGTACTAAAACCCATAATCAAATCTATAAGTATCCTGATGTAGTGGTGGCCTGTGATCCAAGGTTTCAAACTATTAGAGGTCTGGAAAGCTTAACTAATCCTATTCTCATAGTAGAAGTATTGTCTCGTACTACAGAAAATTTTGATCAAGAAGGTAAATTTCAAGAATATCAACAAATTGATAGCCTTAGGTATTATTTACTGGTAGCACAAAACGAAGTTTCCGCTACTTTACTTATTAGAGAAGACAATAACACTTGGACTAGTCAAAGTTTCAATACCCTAGATGATGTTATAGCTTTACCTGCTATTAATTGTAGTTTAACAATGAGACGTACTTATTTAAGAGTGCAATTTTAGTAAGGGCAACCCTATATGTCTGCCCTTCTTTAGGGTTTTATTTTTCATTGTTTTATAGCCCCTAGCTTTTGATAATAGCCCAGAGTTTTAACTCTAGGTACTTCATTTTTATATATTTAGGAAGATTATGTTAGACAATTTAGGAAATGTAAAAAGAACACACCGAGCAGGTGACCTAAGGCTAGAACACGTAGGTCAAGAAGTAGTTTTAATGGGTTGGGTTAATGCTCGCCGCGATTTTGGCCCACTCACTTTTATTGATATACGTGATCGTGAAGGTGTAACACAAGTTGTTTTTAATGAAGAGCTTTTTGCTGATGCACACGCTAAAGCCAAACGCTTACGCTCTGAATATGTTTTTGCTGTGCGTGGTAAGGTCGTCAAACGTAGCGATGATACGGTTAACCCCAACATTAACACAGGTGAAGTAGAAGTAAGAGGCGAAGAAATATTAATACTTAATGAAGCAAAAACTCCGCCTTTTGAAATTAACTCTACTAATTTACCTAGTGAAGATACTCGTTTGGAATATCGTTATATTGATTTAAGACGACAAAAGATGCAGGATAACCTACGCTTGCGCCATAGGATTACTACTAGTGTGCGTAACTACTTGGATAAGCAAGGTTTCTTGGAAATTGAGACACCAATTTTGACTAAATCCACTCCTGAAGGTGCTAGGGATTATTTAGTTCCTAGTCGGCTAAGTGCAGGTGAATTTTATGCATTACCCCAATCACCTCAGCTATTTAAGCAAATTCTAATGATTTCTGGCTATGATCGTTATTATCAAATCGCTCGTTGTTTTCGTGATGAAGACTTAAGAGCAGATCGACAACCAGAATTTACTCAAATTGACTTAGAAATGTCATTTGTTCAACCTGATGATGTTTTTAACCTTATTGAACCAATGATTGTGGAAGTCTTTGCATTAAATGGGGTTGAAGTCCCGCTTCCTTTTCCGCGCTTAAGTTATCAGGAAGCAATGTTGCGTTTTGGGTCAGATAAACCTGATACTCGTTTTGGAATGGAGTTTGTAGACTTTGCTACCCATGTTACAGAAAGTGGTTTTGCTCCTTTTATTCAAATCCTAGAAAAAGGTGGTTGGATAAAAGGTATTGTCTTAACAGGTGGTGCAAAATATGGACGTAACCAACTTGACAACCTAACTGCTTTTGTACGTGAAAAATATAAAGCTTCTGGGCTAGCTTGGATTAAACTTGGCGAAACAGGAGAGCTTACTTCTTCTTTGCTTAAGAACTTTGGAGAGGAACGCTTAAAGGCAATGGCTACAAGTGCCCAAGCACAAAATGGCGACCTAATTTGTATTATTGCTGGCACAATGGATTTAGTCGCAGCAGCACTAGGAGGACTGCGTTTAGAACTAGCCAAACGCGAAGGGCTTATTGATTCAACAAAATGGAATTTCCTTTGGGTTACTACTTTTCCAATGTTTGAATATCATGCAGAAGACAAACGATGGTATGCAATGCACCATCCTTTTACTTCTCCTCGTGATGAAGATTTAGACAAGCTGTCAGAGAGTAGTAATAGCATTGGTGAGGTTTTAGCCAAAGCTTATGATTTAGTACTTAATGGCGTAGAATTAGGTGGAGGATCTATTCGTATTCATCGTCCAGATGTGCAAAAAGATATTTTCCGTATTTTAGGATTTTCTGATGAAGAAGCACGTCGTCGTTTTGGGTTTTTCTTAGATGCTCTTACTTATGGCACTCCTCCACATGGAGGTATTGCTTTAGGTATGGATAGGTTAGTAGCACTTTTAGCAGGGGAAAGCTCTATTAGGGAAGTTATAGCATTTCCTAAGACCGCAAGCGCGTCTTGTTTAATGACTAAATCTCCTAGTGATGTTTCTCGGGAACAGTTAAAGGAATTACATATCAAAATAGATACAAATTCCTAACCCTTAGAGCTTAGAGTAAGTAAAGCTACAAGAATTTATCGCAAAATCTTGATTGATGCATACTTGCACCTTTGAAAAATTTGCCTTAAAATCAGTTGACACTTATCGCACTTAAAGCATCAAATAATCCGCAATTTATAAAGCTAAATAGAAATTAATTTAGGGGAAAATTGTCTATGATTACTAAAAAGCGATTGCCAATTCTCATACTAGCAATAGTATGTATCTTTGCTATTGGTGGTAGCGGTTGTGCTACTAAAAAATATGTTCGCCAAACTGTGAATGAAAGAGTCACACCGCTTGAAGGGCGCACTCAGGAACTAGAGGAAACTGTTAGACGCAATACAACAGATATTACCTCTCTAGATCAAAGGTTAACAAAGGAAATTGCGGGTGTTGATGCTAAGGCAGATCGTGCGCAACAATCTGCTGAAGCTGCAAATCAAAATGCTTTAGTGGCACAAGATGCTGCTCAGGCTGCGTCAAATCGTGCTGAAGAAGTAAACCGTAATGTCGAAGATTTACGTACTAATCTAGATAAATACACTTTGTTGCTTACTGCTTCTGTTAAATTCAAAACTAATCAATCTGAGCTTGATGATGAAGATAAGGCTGAATTAGATAGACTTGCAGTAGAAGCTAAAAACCATCAAGGCTATATTCTTGAAATTCAGGGTTTTACAGACTCAAGAGGTAGCATAGCAAAAAACGATCTTCTTAGCGACAAACGTGCAGAATCTGTTAAACGCTATCTAGCCAAACAACATGAAATTCCTATTTTTAAGATGTCCATCGTAGGTTTAGGTAAACTTCCAGAAGAAGTACGCAGTAAAGAAGCACTAGCCGAAAATCGTCGGGTAGATGTGCGCTTACTAATTAATAATGCTGTAACGCCAGCTATACTTAAAGGCGCACCAAACTAAAAAGTTAAGGTTAAGGTTAAAGTTAATCTCAAAGCTAAGACTAAAGTTAAAAGCTAGCATAAGGTCATTATGAACTCCTATTTGCTAGCTTTACTTATTTTTAATTTTCCTATCCTATTTCTAACTATCCTATTTCTAACTATCCTATTTCTAATCTGCAAGATGTCTATTGAAAAAACAAAACACATTTGTATTAATCTCTTTTTATCTAGTAACCCTTTTTTTCTATAACTGACTCTTTAGTCAGTTATTCAATACAGTAGAGGTTTTTCTAGTCAAATAATCTCTTTATAATAAGCTACATACAGCAATTAAATAAATTACCAGAAAGTCAAAGAAAAGATCTTGAAATTTATTTCTTGCAATAGTAGTATGAATGAAGAGTCATTCCTTTTTATAATTAAACAGATTTTTATAGCCTTTACATAAGGGGATGGAATGAACAACAGACCTTCGTTAAATAAACCTATTTCACAAGTTAATAGACCCTCGTTAAACAAACCTTTAACAGAGGTGATTGCAGCAGGGCCAACGCCTGATAAATATGAGTCTATTTTGCTTGCGGCTATACGAGTATTTGCTCGTAATGGTTTTTTCAACTCTAAAGTCAATGACGTTGCCAAAGACGCTGGCGTAGCAGATGGCACAGTCTATCTTTACTTCAAAAACAAAGAAGATTTATTAATCTCAATTTTTAACTACATAATTGATGAAGTTATCGAAATATCACGTAAGGAGCTAACACTTCTCGATAATCCTAGTGAGAAAATCCGTAAATTAGCCACATTACATCTTGATCTAATGGGGCGAGATGAAAACTTAGCAAAAGTTTTTCAAGTAGAACTACGGCAATTAAAGTTTATGGAGCAGTTTTCTACTAGTAAACTAAGCATTTATTTTGAATTTATCCGTACAGCAATTGAGCAGGGGCAACAGGCAGGTCTTTTCCGTAAGGAAATTAACTCACAAATTGCGGCAAAAGTTCTTTATGGTGCACTAGATGAGATGGTAACTAACTGGATTTTAAGTCGAAAAGAATATAATCTATCAGATATGGCAGATCCTGTTGTTGACATCTTTTTGAATGGAGTAAAAAAATGAGTGCAACCGCAATACGTGAAATAAAAACTTTTCCTGGTAAACCCTCGACCCTTGTCCAAGTTTTACAATATGCCCTAGAAAAATACAGTAAAAAAGATGCTTTTCATTATAAAAAAGATAGTAAATGGACTAGCGTATCATACCAAGATGTCGCACAACGAATACGTTATGCGGCACTTGGGTTAAATAAAATTGGTGTAACCCATGGAGACAGAGTGTCTCTAATGGCAGAAAGTTGTGTTGACTGGATAGTAGCAGACTTTGGAGCACTTTCTACAGGTGCCGCAGATGTACCAATTTACCCTACTTTGACTGCAAAACAAGCTGCTTATATTATTAAAGATAGCGGCTCACAAGTAATATTTATTTCTGATGAAAAACAATTAAAGAAGGTTTTGGAAGTAACAAATGAACTTCCACAACTTAGAAAAATAGTAGTTTTTAATGACTATAATGCTAGTCTAGTAAAAACCCCAGATCTAGTAATGAGCCTAAAACAGTTAGAGGAAATGGGGCAAACCCTAGACAAAGAAGAACCACAGCTTTATCAACAACTAACCTCTAAAATTCAACCTAAAGACATAGCAACACTAATTTACACTTCTGGCACAACAGGAGAGCCTAAAGGCGTGGTTCTAACTCATTGGAACCTTACTTTTAATGTGGTTAATACAGCAGATGAGGCTTTAGATTTTACAAATGAAGACTGCTCGCTTTCCTTTTTACCTTTTTCACATGTATTTGAAAGAGCAGTGGTTTATAGCTTGATTTATATGGGTATTGGTATGTATTTGTCAGAAAGCATTGAGGCTGTAGGTGCAAACTTAATTGATGTGCGTCCTACAATTATGACTAGCGTACCACGTATGTTTGAAAAAATTATGGCTAAGATTACTGAACAAGGTATGACAGCCGGGTTTCCTAAAGCTAACATAGTTCGTTGGGCTGTAGATATTGGCCGTCAATGGGCAAGAATGAATCATAAAGGTGAACCAATTCCATTTTTGCTT
The DNA here is from genome assembly GCA_023265235.1 of Blastocatellia bacterium. Lineage (GTDB taxonomy): Bacteria > Acidobacteriota > Blastocatellia > Chloracidobacteriales > JADJPF01 > JADJPF01. The sequence continues at coordinate 1,242 of JAHFUF010000272.1, read as the reverse complement.
GACCTTCAATATAAACTCGCCAAAACCCTTTTCTATGACAAGCTCTACAATGAAAAAATGGGTGGTCGCGTTAGACTTTTCCTTTCTGGAGGAGCACCTCTAGCTGATGATATAGCTTATTTCTTTTTAGCAATGGGTATTCCTATTTTGCAAGGCTATGGATTAAGCGAAACCTCTCCGGTAATTTCTATTAATACCCCCAAGGATAATCGAGTCGGTAGTGTAGGTAAAGTAGTTAAAAACGTTGAAGTTAAGCTGTCTGAAAAAGATAGCGAAATTTGGGCACGCGGGCCAAATATCCTGCAAGGTTATTTTAATAAACCAGAAGAAACTGCTAAAGCTTTTGAAGGTGAGTGGTTTAAGACAGGTGACGTAGGAAAGTTTGATAGCGATGGTTTCCTTTACATTACGGATCGAATTAAAGAACTACTCAAAACCAGTGGTGGTAAGTACCTTGCTCCTCAGCCAATTGAAAGCGCGCTTAAAGGGAGCATGTATATTTCTCAAGTAATGCTAGTAGGGGACAATAAAAAATTTCCTTCTGTATTAGTTGTACCTAATTGGGAAACAATGGAAAACTATGCTAAGTCCAGTGGCATTTCTTCTAGTTCTCGTAAGGAACTTTGCAGTAACCCTAAACTCCTAGATATGATGCTTAAGGAAGTCTCTCGTCTTACTCCAGATTTAGCACAGTATGAAAAAATTAAGAAAGTTGCTCTAATTGAGAATGAGTTTACAGTAGAAAATGGTGAATTAACCCCAACAATGAAGGTAAAACGCCGAATTATTGAAGAGCATTACAAGGGTTTGATAGATAAAATGTATGAAGGTGGTAAAGATTAGTATGTTTATGTGCAGTAATTATAAATATTGTAAACACATAACTTATATTTGCTGCTGTTTCTGTTTTAGTAGTAAAGATTAATTTGTAGGCGCGACTTGCATCGCGCCTATATTATTTTTGGAGGATTAATGGCGTATAAGATTGAAAAAGTAGCTGTTTTAGGCGCAGGCGTAATGGGTGCCCAAATCGCTGCGCATTTTGTAAATGCAGGTTTTAAGGTTTTGCTTTTAGATATTCTCCCGCCTAATCTTGCAGGAGAAGAGGCACCAAAAAAATCATCAACAAAATCACCTGAATGGGGATTAAAGGCTAGTGAAGCCGGAGCACGCAGTGCTATTGCTGCTCTAGCTCTAGCTAATGCTCGTAAGCTAAAGCCCGCTCCTTTTTTTGCTATAGAT
>JAHFUF010000271.1 GCA_023265235.1 Blastocatellia bacterium | reverse complement strand
TAATAACGCTTAATATTAATTTAGATTTAGACATCTGTGGATATTTACTAGTAGCAGCTAAAGAACTAGCTGATAACAATATTTCTATTGTCCCTCAATGTGCATATCTAAAAGATCATTTGGTAATAAAAGAACTAGATTGTCCAAAAGCAATAAAAGTATTAACTAGTCTTATTAAAAAATGCCAGGTAAGCCAACTGTCTCCGCATATTCAATAGTATACTAATTAGAAAAAGCTTTTGTCTAATAACGAACAAAAACCTTTTTTAAGCTGGTGTATAATTTAATACTTCTTGCATTCTCTAGTACTGTAATACTGATTTACCTTTAAAGGGAGGGAAAATGAGCATCTGGTTAGAAGCAAAAATAAAAAATGCCCTACTTAGTGTGCGCTGGGAGCAGGTTGGGGAAGGCACTAGCCCAAAGTACTTTATGAAAGTACAACCTAATTTTGTAAAAGTTAATAACATGACTGCTTGGTTAGCCAACTTTATTGCAAATCATGTTACTTATCAAACTTATGAAACCTATGAAGGCCAAGATAGTGCCATAAATGACGATTTTGATAAGCATAGCTTAGAAGTAATAGCCACCTATCTTGAGGATCATGGTTATGTAGTATCTTGCCCTGACTAATACTATTAATAGTAAGTAATAAATAGGCTGAGCAATATATATAAATTAACTATCAATGAGATTAAAAAGGAAAATAATATGGACTTTGAAAGAACGTTAAATCCAAACAAAGCTATTAAAATTGCTATTGCTACTGCTTCAGCAGTAATACTATTAATAGCGTTATCTAGCACAGTAGTATTAATCAGTCCAGGGTATGTAGGGGTATTAATTAAACGTAGTGGCAGTGGAGTTTCAACTCAACCATTAGGAGTAGGTTTTCATCTTAAATGGCCGATACTCGAAGAAATTGAAGCCTATCCTGTTTATATGCAAACCCTAGTCTTAACAAAAGACCTAAAAGAAGGTGGCCCTAATAATGAAGAAATAAATGTTAACTCAATAGAAGGACAACCTATTAGCTGTGATGTGTCGCTTTCTTTTGAACTAGATCCTACTAAAGTACCTCATCTTTATAGCTCTTTTAGAACAGATATAGAAACAATTACTCATGGTTTTGTTAAACAAACTATTAGGCAATCCTTTCAAGAAATAGTTGGTAAAACAGAGATTGTTAATTTTCTTGGTAGGGAGAAAGCTCAAATAGTAGCTCAAGCTCAAGCAGAACTACAAAAACGATTAGGTGAATATGGGTTTATTGTCAAACAGTTTACCGTAAATGAAGTACGTGCTCCTCAATCTATTGTTACTGCTATTGAAGCTAAAAATACTATGGCTCAAGAAGGTCTCAGAGCGCAAAATGAACTCCAAAAGAAAGAATTTGAAGCTCAACAAAAAGTAATTGAAGCTCAAGGTGAAGCTAAATCAATACTAGCTCGTGCTGAAGCTCAAGCTAAGTCTAATAGACTCTTAGCTGAATCTATTACTCCTAGTTTAGTTGAGTACAAAAAGATTGAGAAATGGGATGGTAAGATGCCTCAAGTTGCTGGTTCTAATGCTGCTACCCTAATTGACTTACAAGGCAATAAGTAATTAGTGATACTAGTATTGGCAGCTATTTTGATAAAGATCTACAAATAGCTATTTGCCCATTGCGTGTTAGGTTGGTATCAAAGGTTAAAGAAATTCTAGTAACTATTAAAAATACTGAGGAAAATATTCCTGATTTTAAGAAATCAAGTAAATAAACTTCCTAAATATTTTTGAAACTTCAGTAGACATTATCGGAAATAAGGAAATATTTTTTGTAAATTGATGAAAAATATAAAACATCACACAAAAGTAGGGGCGAACAGTTCGCCCTTCTTAAACATTAGACAAAGAGGGCGAACAGTTCGTCCCTACATTTTATTATTACCGATAATGTCTAATCTATATGTAAGCTCTTAATACTCATATTTTTGATTTAAAATAAGTGTCTGTAAGACTACGAAAATGGTAACCCATAGCAGCTAACCTAATAGCTTGAGAAAACTGGTTGCGATGCTCCAGGAAAACACGATACAGGTAATCCCAGAAATTTTTGCGATCTCGATCCTGTAACCCAAGTTTAATTATAATTCGTGCAAATGCAGTGACATTACTAACTAATTTATTTTTTCTCAATGTTGCCACTTTATCTTGTGGTAGCCGTTTCAAGCAATCAAGCACACGATTATAGTATTCTTTAGAATTATAAATGCTACACATAATGGTTTTGTACCCTTCAATAAGTTGTGTTGGGTCCATCTTGGGAACAAAATTAAGCGAACAGTTTGTATTATCTCCTGTGCTTTCCATTAGTAGTCTTCCTTCGCGTTGTAAGCGTCGCCATAGTTGCGTTTCTGGAAGTGCGTTTAAAAGACCAACCATTGCAAGTGGAATAGCACTATCTTGAATAAATTGTATTTGGCGTTCAAAAATATCTTCTGGGTCATTATCAAAACCGACTATAAATCCAGCCATTACTTCCATGCCATAACCCTGAATTTTTCTTACTGAATCAAGTAGGCTTCCTCGTAGGTTTTGAGGTTTTTGAGCTTCTTTTAAGCTTGCTTCAACAGGAGTTTCAATACCAAGAAAAACATGACGAAACCCAGCTTGCTGCATAGCTTCAAGAAGTTCATCGTCTTCAGCAAGATTGACGCTTGCTTCAGTAATCAATGTAAATGGGTATTTATGGAGCTTTTGCCATTCAGTCAATTTTGGAAGCATACGTTTAACATTACGCTTATTACCAATAAAGTTATCATCTACAATAAAAACTACTCCCTGCCAACCAGTTTTTAACAATGCATCAAGTTCAGCTAGTAATTGATCATCAGTTTTGGTACGCGGGACACGGCCATAAATCTCAATAATATCGCAAAATTCACATTGAAAAGGGCATCCTCGTGAGTATTGAATTGACATCGCGCTATAGTGTTGAAGTTTGGCAAGCTTAAAATCAGGAATAGGGCTTATAGTAAGCGAAGGCCGCTCAGCAGCCTTATAGAAACGTTTTGCTGTTCCTTGTTCAAGGTCAGACACTAACTCAGGTAAAATAGTTTCAGCCTCACCAAGCACAAAATGATCAGCTAATGGCAAAGCTTCAGTATTGGTTGTTATATAGGGTCCTCCTACTACCACACGTTTGCCTAAGGCTTTGCATAGCTCAACAATTTCTTGCAATGAATCTTTTTGGACAAGCATAGCACTAAGAAATACAATATCTGCCCACTTAATATCAGCTATTTTGAGAGCTTCCACATTAACATCTACCAAACGTCGTTGCCAAGAATCAGGGAGCAAGGACGAAATAGTCAACAATCCTAAGGGTGGAAAAGCTGAGCGTTTTTTCTCAAATGAAAGGGCGTGGCGAAAACTCCAATAAGTATCGGGAAATTCTGGGTAAACCAACAATACTTTCATAAAAACTCCTTTCCACGAAAAGATACTAACTAGATAGTTACTAAGAAAAGTTTAATCAAAAGTATATTTTAGCACCCTTTAGCGTCCTAATGTGTAAAGGAAACGCTGCCACCGTGAACGCTCTACAGTTAGCCATACCCGCGCACGCCATAGTCCAGGGGTATCATCTAAATAATCCTTCCAGCGATCAATAATAACTTTCATTTTTGGATTTAGCTTTTCATAGGCTGCTGCTGCCGCTTCGACCTCAATACGGTTTGGCGATTGCGCAATCAAAGTGAAATATGGTTTTGCATTTCCCAACATAGGTTGATTCCTCCTGTACCGATCATCAATTGTTCAAAGCTTTACCATTATTATTTAGGTAATCTACCAGTAAAATTATACGCCTAATTAGTAAAAACTTATGTTCAATACTAGACAGCTTTGAAAAGGGCTAGTGTAAAACCTTATGTGTAGAAATGTAAAACCTTATGTGTAGAAATTAAGAGTAGGGTATTTTTTTTAAGGAAAGCCCGAACTAGTTTAGCTATTTAATTGCTCAATTATAGAGTAGACTCAACTTAAGCTTAGCTCATTCTTCTGCAACTCTCTCTAGGTTTACTTATTCCATAACCTCCAGATAAAGCTTTTAATCTGGTAAAAACGCGTTTGTACTATGGTCTTGCTTTGCAGCAAATAATAAGAATGTCTTTAGTTTGATATAAATGTTATTTTCTCAAAGAGAAGAAAAAATTAAAAGTATGATTCAAGAAAACCCTGATACAATCTTATTCAAAAGCCAATTGCAGAATTCTTTGCTAAAAGAAGCTTTAAGTTATCGTAGTATCAAAATTGCCAAACATACCAATGTTTATAACTGTGGTGATAAAGAAGGTATGGTTTACTTTATCGAAAGTGGTCAAGTTAAGCTAATAATAACTTCAGCAGAAGGTAAAGAATGTATCCTTGTAATCCATTCTAAAGGAGATATTTTTGGCGAGTTGTGTCTCTCAGGCTTAGGTGAGCGTGTAGAAACAGCAACAGCTATGGAGCAGACATCCTTAAAACAAATATCACCTACTCAATTCTTCATGCACTTAGGTAAAGAGTTGTTATTAGAAGGCTTTGTAAAATACCTAACTGTTCGTATTGCAGACCAGCAACAGGTTATTTCTGCTTTAGTAACTGTTGATAGCGAACAACGACTAGCAAAAACATTGCTACACCTAGCACGTTCCCTTGGTAAACAAGATCCCCGTAGTATACTTATTGCTCTGAAAATTTCACATGAAGAATTGTCTGCAATGATTGGGACAACACGTCCACGTATTAGCCTATTTATGCAGAGATTTCGCAATCTTGGCCTTATTGAAATGACCAAAGAACATTATTTTATCATTAAAGAACAGAAACTCGTCAATTACTTAGCTCAAACGGCCTAATCATATGAGTAAATAAACTTTTATAGCTTTGATAGAAAAGTTGGCTTTAAATAACAATAAAGCTTAGCCTCTCAGCCTTCTTTATCTTCACTACATCCGCTAAGCCTCTTGACCCAACCCTGTAATAACCCTTCCATAAAGGAGTATGATATATGTCTACCGCAAAAATCGAATTAAGCCAAACACAACTACTGATTGGCTTAGATACACTAAAAAAGGAAGTTTTTGCTCTTGAAACTGAGATCACGGATTTAGAGCAGCAGAATGCTCAATCTCCAATGCTGTTGCAGATACTAAGAAAATGGTTAGTATTTGGCACTATCAAAAAATTAGAATGGATTCGTTTCAAGCTAAAACTTAAGACAGAAGAATTGCTTGTAAGCAATACTCACTATAAAAAGCTTAAAAAAATATTTAAGGATTAATAAACAGGAAAATAGTAGTGTTACTGAATTTTGCATACTACTACTTTCTCCCTTTTGCTTTAATAAACTTCAAAGGTGCGTTAAAGAATAGCGCGTTAAAGAAAGATATAGTCACGTTGACTGTTCAAATAATAGGGTGCTACATTAGCTGTTTACTTTAGTTGCAATTATTTCAACCTATAGCTAAAACCGTGAATGCCTAAACGTACAGATATTCAAAAGATTCTTATTATTGGCTCAGGCCCAATCATTATTGGTCAAGCATGTGAATTTGATTATTCTGGAACGCAGGCTTGTAAAGCACTCAAACAAGAAGGGTTTGAAGTTGTTTTAGTAAATTCAAACCCAGCTACGATTATGACAGACCCTGAGTTAGCTGACCGCACTTACATTGAACCTCTAACGGTAGATACCTTAGCAAAAGTAATTGAAAAAGAACGCCCTCAAGCCTTACTTCCTACAGTAGGAGGACAAACAGCTTTAAATTTAGCTGTAGCACTTTCTGAGCAAGGGGTTTTAGCCAAATACCAAGTAGAATTAATTGGTGCAAAGCTCTTAGCTATTAATATTGCTGAAGATCGTAAGCTATTTAAACAGGCTATGGATGAAATTGGCTTGCCAATGCCTAAAGCAGCCTTTGTTAAGACTCTAGATCAAGCCCTTGCGGCAACAGAAGAAGTTGGCTATCCCGCAATTATTCGACCCTCATTTACCCTAGGCGGCTCTGGTGGTGGTATTGCTTATAACACAGAAGAGTTTGTCCAAATCGCTGCAACAGGCTTAAGCCTAAGCCCAATTCACGAAATTCTAGTAGAAGAATCAATTATTGGTTGGAAAGAATATGAACTAGAAGTAATGCGCGATTTAGCAGACAACGTTGTGATTGTCTGTTCAATTGAAAACTTTGATCCTCTTGGGGTTCATACAGGTGATTCTATCACTGTTGCACCAATTCAGACCTTAACTGACCGTGAATACCAAGAAATGCGCGACGCTGCAATTAAAATTATTCGTAAAGTAGGTGTTGAAACAGGTGGATCAAATATCCAGTTTGCTGTTAATCCTAAAGATGGTCAGTTACGCATAATAGAAATGAACCCGCGTGTATCTCGTTCATCAGCCCTAGCTTCAAAAGCCACAGGCTTTCCTATTGCTAAAATTGCAGCTAAATTGGCAGTAGGCTACACTCTAGACGAAATACCTAATGATATTACCAGAAAAACACCAGCTTGTTTTGAACCGACTATTGACTATGTAGTAGTAAAAATTCCTAGGTGGGCATTTGAGAAATTTCCCACTGCTAAACCCAACCTAGGCACACAAATGAAGTCTGTTGGGGAAATAATGGCAATAGGGCGGACTTTCAAAGAAGCTTTACTCAAAGGGGTTCGCTCATTAGAGCTTGGTAAGTCCTGGGATATTGACTCTAACACTGATGAAGATGAGCTAAGAAGACATATTGCTAATCCTAACGCACTTAGGTTAGCCTACTTACGAGAAGCACTAGATCGCGGTTGGTCGGTTGAGCTACTACAAGAATTAACAGGTATTGATCTATGGTTTTTAAGCCAACTTAATGAAATTGCCCAAATGCAATTAGAACTTAGAAAAGAACAATTAACAAC
>JAHFUF010000270.1 GCA_023265235.1 Blastocatellia bacterium | reverse complement strand
AAAGTTTCCAGATAAAATTTTTATTGCTACATCATCGCCTAATAGAATATGACGAGCGCGGTAAACCGTTCCCATTCCTCCTTCGCCTAGTAAAGCATCAATTTGATATTGACCATCTAGAGTTGTACCAATTAAGGAAGTTTTGTCTATGTCTAATACTTCACCATCTATAGGGCAAAAATTAAGAACATCTTCAAACTGTTTTTGACAAGAAGGACAAATTTTCATAAAAAATAAACGGGATTTAATAAACTTTTTGTTGTATAAAAAATATACTATAAAAATAACTGCTTTGGCATTATCTGGCTACTTATCTAAGCAAATTGTTAGAATTTCTTGTTCTAGAAAACTATAAACATTAGATTAAGTATAAATAGTATATTGCTAGTGAGGGTGAACCTATGTGTTCGCCCTCTTTGTCTGATGTTTAAGAAGGGCGAACACATAGGTTCGCCCCTACATACAAAAAATATTTACTTATCACAATAATGTTTATTTCTAAACCAAAAACTGCTGGCAACTTATTTTGCCTGTGTAGTTAAGCTAGAGAGTACTGCCATTAATTCTATTGATAGTTGGTGAGCAGTGGGGCGTTCTTCAGGGGCTTTAAATAGTGTTTTTAGTATTGTGTTGTCTACTGTTGATGGCACATCTAGCAGGATACTGCTAAGAGGTGTAGGTTCTTCTACTAGATGCATATTGATTAATGCCCAAATATTATCATCAAAAGATTCAAAAGGTGGATAACCAGAAATCATTTCATATAAAACTACGCCAAGGCTATAAACATCTGATTTGCCATCGTATGTTTTATTGCTTAATCGTTCTGGAGACATATAAGTTGGTGTACCTACCAAAGTGCCTGTCCCTGTAAGTTTACTTAATTCCATATTAAAGGTATCACCAGCCAATTTAGCAATACCAAAATCGACGACTTTAATTATCTCTCCTTCTGTAGTTTTATGTATAAAAATATTATCAGGCTTAATATCTCGATGAATAATGCCGCTTTCGTGTGCTTGAGCAAGTACATTACAGACAGGGATAATAATTTCTAATGCTCTAGTAACAGGAATGCGTTTTTGGATATTTAGTTCTTCGGCTAAAGTATGTCCTTGCAAAAGTTCCATTACTAGGTAAGCAATACCACCAGGAGTAATGTTTGAATCTAAAATAGCTACAGCATTTTGGTGGTTTATCCTACAAGCAGAAATACCTTCTAATCTAAAGCGTTCTAATGCTTCGGCATTGACATTACCGCTAGCAGGGCGAAAAACTTTTACTGCAACAGCACGTTGCATGGCTAGATGTGTAGCTTTGTAGATTACCCCATAACCTCCAGCACCAATTTTAGTATCTAAGCGGTATTTTTCGTCTAAAACCGTTCCTGGCAAAATATCTGTCATAGCAGAAAAGATTTTTTCTGCTTGTTTATAGGATTCTGCTAGTTGTTCCTTAGAGCGGGTTAACTCTTCATTCTTTTGGGCTAATGCTAGGTTGGCTTGTTCTAGGAGTTGGTTTTTTTGATCTGTTTCTCGTTGAGAACGAGCAAGTTCTTGGTTACTTAATGTTATGGCTAGGTTTTGTTCTTCGATTTGGGCTTTTGATAAGAGTAACTGTTGGTTTTTATTATCTAATTCTTGAACTTTTTCATCTAGTAAAAGGTTTTTTTTGTTTAACTCTTCTGTACGACGGCCTACTTTTCTTTCTAGGCTTTTATTGCGACGTTCAAGCACGGTTTCACGATATCTCACCATGCTATAGCCTAATAATAAAAAAGTGGAAACATATAGTGTATATGCCCAGGGGGTAAGCCAAAAATAAGGTTTAACACTAAACTTAAGGCTTACGCCTTTTTCATTCCAAACCCCATCATTATTACAAGCAATAGCCTTAAATTCATAGTCTCCAGCAGGGATATTAGTATAATAAGCTACTCGTCTAGTATCAGCATTAACCCAATCACGATCAACTCCAACCAACTTAAACTTAAATTTAACTTTTTCTAATGCCAAAAAGCTTAAAGCTGTGTAGTGAAACTCAAACTTCTCTTTTCCAGGAGCAATTATTTTTGCTTGGTCAAGGCTAATTACTTCTTGGTCTACTACTATTTTAGTTAGGTAAACATTTGGTGGAAGTAAATTAAGTTTTATTTTATTAGGGTCAATCGTGGTTACTCCTTTTGCAGTAGCAAACCACAAACGCCCATCACGCGATTTCATTGCACAAGGTTGCGAAGCACCATTACATTGATTAGTGTTCATCCCATCGGTTTTGCCATAAATTGTGTAGCTAATAGATTGACGTGTCCCTTTATCATACTCATCAAAATCGCTTTTTTTGACGCAAATAATACCTTTAGCAGTACTTGCCCAAAAATAACCTTTATTATCTTCTAAGATTTGAAAGGAAAGCCCTAGAAACAATCCTATTTTAGACGGATAAGGGGTAAGTTTTCCATTCTTTAACCTAGTAAAACCATCGTTTGTAGTAAACCAAATATCGCCTTGATTGTCTTGGTAAGCAGAAAATACGCTAGTTCCAGAAACTCCATCTTTTTGAGTGTAAGTAGTAAACTTTCCTTCTTTAAGCTTTGTAAGGCCAGTGTAAGTTCCAAACCATAGGTTTGCGTCTCTATCTTCAAAAATCGTCCTAATGCTAGCATTAGTCAAACCTTCTTGAGAACCATAACGAGTAAATTTACCATCCTTAAATAAATTAATTCCCCCGCCATTAGTACCAATCCAGATACTTCCTTCACGGTCTTGAAGGATAGAATAAACACTATTATTCGATAAACCATCTTTAGTAGTGTAGTTAGTAAACTTATTGTCTTTAAGAAAACTTAACCCATCATTAGTACCAATCCAGAGGTTCCCATCACGGTCTTGCATTAGCGACCTAACTAAATCGTTTACTAAACCATCTTTAGTACTATAGTTAGTAAACTTATTATCACTAAAACATGATAATCCTCCTCCATCAGTACCAATCCAAATATTACCTTTGCTATCTTCTAGCACTGTGCGAACAAAATCATCAGCAAGACCATCTATGGTAGTAAGGTTAGTGAATTTGCTGTCTCTAAATCTATTAAGCCCAGAGGTTGTTCCTACCCATAAACTACCTTCACGATCTTCAAAAATATATCGCACATTGTTATTAGAAAGACCATCTTTAATTTGATAATTGTCTATTTTTTCATTAAATAAACGATTTAGTCCGCCATTATCTGTACCAATCCAAAGATTTCCTGCTAAATCAGTGATTAAAGTTCTTATGTTATTAGTAGATAATCCATTTTGAGTGTTATAGGTTTTTTCTACTCCATTTTTCCAATACACTAGACCTGATGGAGTTGAAAGCCATAGGCTACCATCCTGATTAGGATGTATAGCTCTAACAGTGTTGCTAGGTAGCCCATCTTTTTGAGTATAAGTAACAAATTTGTCATTTTGCCAAAGGGACAAACCCTCTTCAGTTCCAACCCATAAACGGCCCTGAGTATCTTCACTAACAGCACGAATAATATTACTTGGCAAACCTTGGTCAGTTTTGTAAATAGTGAATTTATTGTCTTTAAATAAATTTAATCCATTATCTGTAGCAATCCATAAGTTTCCCTTTTTATCCTCATAAATTGCACGAACATTTTCATTAGACAAACCTTTATCCATACCATAAGGAGTAAATTGACCATCAGTTAGACGACATAAACCACCTTCTAACATTCCTATCCATAAATTCCCCTTGCTATCTTCATATAAGGCTAGTACACCAGGACGTTTTAGTTGTGGAGTATTACGGTTGTTATAGGAAACAAAGTTAATACCATCAAAACGAATTACGCCTTCATATGTGCCAAGCCAAATATATCCATCACGGGTTTGTACAATGGCGTGAACGGTACTTTGAGGCATTTCATCATTCCAAACATCATGTCCATACTGGGTGATTAAGCGTGTAGGGTCTAAAGCAAAAGCATTACTGGGCAAGAAAAAACCTATATAATAAATGAATAAAACTATAAAAAGCTTGATTAGTTTGGATAGGTTTTTAGTTTTTATCGTTTTTTTCATGTACTTAAAAAATATGTTGGAAAAGTCAGAAACTATAGCTTAAAGACAATCAATATTTACAATATATGTAGATTTAATATATAGGCAATATTTAAGTCCTATTTTTAAGCTAAAACATAATATTAGTTTATTTTTGTATCGAATGAAACCTTTACTAAAGTGTTGTAAAAGAAATAATTACCTGTAAAAGATTTGAGGTTTAACTTTAGATAAATAAATATCTTACTGCTAGATACCTTTAATAAATTCTATAAAATTCTAAGAAGTGGATAGTTAATTTATTTTGACTAGGAGTCTTGATTTTATTGACATTTGCAAGTAGAGTATACACTCTACAAGACTTCCAGGTCTATTCAAATAATATTATTGAAAACACTACAAATTTAATTATGTCCAACAAAGTAATACCTTTACAAAGACGTAAATTTGCTGAAACTACGCGCCGAGATGGTTGGTGGATACAACCCTTAGCAATATTCTTAGGTCTATCTGCCTTCATTGTTTATGCTAATTGGGCAGCATTTCAAGGTGAGCATTACCATTGGGGGCCATACCTATCGCCTTTCTACTCTCCAGAACTCTTTGGAGATTCACCACATAGTCTATTTGGTGCTAGACCAAGTTGGCTGCCAAAATGGGTTTCACCCGCGCTACTTATCCTATGGGCACCAGCAGGCTTTCGTTTGACCTGCTACTACTATCGAGGTGCTTATTACAAATCCTTTTGGGGCGATCCTCCAGCATGTGCTGTAGGAGAACTTAGAAATGGATATCGCGGAGAAAACAAGCTGCCATTAATTATGCAAAACCTTCATCGTTACTTCCTTTACCTAGCACTGGTTTTCCTTTGTTTTCTTGCATATGACGCTTGGAAAGGTATGTGGTTTAAGGATGTGGCTACAGGAGAAGTTTCTTTTGGCATAGGTGTAGGAACACTAGTGCTAATCACTAATGTTTGCTTGTTGGGTGGCTATGCACTTGGCTGTCATTCTTTGCGGCATTTAGTTGGTGGAAGGCTAGATCAAATGTCAAACGCTCCTGCTTGCCAAAAAGCTTACAACTGTGTTAGTTGCCTTAATACTCGTCATATGATTTTTGCTTGGATGAGCCTAGTTTGGGTAGCTTTTTCAGATGTTTATATTAGGTTGTGTTCAATGGGTGTTTTGTCAGATTGGAGAATATTCTAATGGTTGAGTGTCAGAGATATAAACATGATGTTTTAGTTGTTGGTGCTGGTGGAGCAGGCTTGCGGGCTGCTATTGAAGCGGCTAATAGCGGCGTATCTGTAGGGCTTATTTGTAAGTCTTTACTTGGTAAAGCTCATACGGTAATGGCTGAAGGTGGTGTTGCTGCTGCATTAGCTAACGTAGATGATCGTGATAGCTGGAAAGTACATTTTGCAGATACTATGCGTGGTGGTCAATATGTCAATAATTGGCGTATGGCTGAACTTCATGCTAAAGAAGCTCCTGATAGAGTCCGTGAATTAGAAGCTTGGGGCGCAGTATTTGATCGTACTAAAGATGGTAAGATTTTACAGCGAAATTTTGGTGGACATAAATATCCTAGGCTTGCTCACGTTGGTGATCGTACTGGGTTAGAAATAATTCGTACCCTACAAGACCATGCTATTTATTTAGGCATTGATGTACATATGGAGTTTACTACTGTTAGCCTACTTAAAGATGATCAAAGGGTTGTTGGGGTTTTTGGTTATGATCGCGAAAAAGGCCGCTTTAAGCTCTTTCAAGCCAAAGCTGTTATTTTTGCTACAGGGGGCATAGGTAAGGCTTATAGGATTACTAGTAATAGTTGGGAGTCTACAGGCGATGGTCACGCGCTTGCTTATCAAGCAGGTGCAGAACTAATAGATATGGAGTTTATTCAATTTCACCCTACAGGGATGGTTTGGCCTCCTAGTGTCCAAGGAATTTTGGTTACTGAAGGCGTTCGTGGTGAAGGTGGGATACTACGTAACAAAGATGGAAAGCGATTTATGTTTGATGACATCCCTGATGTTTATAAAAATCAAACTGCTGATAATGAAGAAGAAGGATGGAGATACACTCAGGGTGATAAAAATGCTCGTCGTCCTCCTGAACTCCTTACTCGGGATCACGTAGCACGCTGTATTGTTAGAGAGATCAAAGATGGTAGAGGTAGTCCACACGGAGGAGTATTTTTAGACATAGCTTGGATTAAAGAAAGGCTTCCAAATGCTGCTGAACATATTAAGCGAAAACTGCCTAGTATGTATCATCAATTCAAACAATTAGCTGATATTGATATTACTAAAGAAGCAATGGAAATAGGGCCAACTACTCATTATGTAATGGGTGGTATTCATGTTAATGCTGATACACAAATGTCTACCTTGCCAGGCTTTTTTGCTGCTGGTGAATGTGCTGCTGGAATCAATGGTGCTAATCGCTTAGGTGGTAATTCTTTGTCTGACATCATAGTTTTTGGTAAACGTGCGGGTGAATATGCAGCAAAATTTGCTAAAGAAAACGGCGATGGGGTTATTAATGAAAAGGAAGTTGATGAAATAGCTAAAAGAGTTCTTGAGCCTTTTGAACGTGGTAGCGGAGAAAACCCATTCCAAATTCAGCACGATCTTCAAGCAAGTATGCAAGAGTTAGTAGGTATTGTAAGAACAGAAAAAGAGATGCTTACAGCACTAGAAAAAATAGAAGAATTAAAAGAACGAACCAAAAAAGTAAGTATTACTGGCAACCGTGAATATAACCCCTCTTGGCATACAGCACTTGATTTAAACAACCTGCTTATGGTTTCTGAAGCCATTACGCGCTCGGCACTAGAGCGCAAAGAAAGCCGAGGCGGACATTTTCGTGATGACTACCCTAAAAAAGATGAGGTTT
>JAHFUF010000269.1 GCA_023265235.1 Blastocatellia bacterium | reverse complement strand
CTGCTAATGGTACTAATGGTTGGTTAGATGCTCGTACTTTTGTTAGACCTTATCAATCAATAGGTATTAGAACTGCAAGAAATACTGTTTACCGTTTTGCTTTAATTACTGGCTTTACTCCAAGTTGGTATCCTACATTTTGGGGCAATAGTGCTTGGAATCAAGGCCCACAATCAGAATACACTTCTGGTGCTCTAAATAACTTCCCACGTTTCTTAGAAGATTGGGGAATTAATGGTACAGGTCAACAGTATGTTACTTATGGTGGTTCATTAATTAGAGCATTTAAGAGTCAACAAGCTAATGGGGTTTTCAAGCGTGTTTCTGGCGCTAGTAAACAAACTGATGACAACACTAATAATGATGGTTGTTGTGGTGTTGATTATGTTTATGTTCCACCAAGACGCGATTGGGTTTTTGATCTAGACTTTAGTCGTCCTTGTACATTACCTCCTGCTACACCATTTCTACAACTAATTGATTTTAAGGGCTTTCAAGAAAGTTCTGTACAACAAAGGGAACAATAACTTTTTATCCAACCCCAAGGAAACCCTTGGGGGGTTCTTACTTAAAAATATGTCAAAAAATATTGCTAGTAAAAATGACAGTAACATTAATTATGACCAAATGGATTTTGAGTCAATAGATGACCCTAATGCTATCAATATAGCCTCAGATGCTTTTGTTAATGGTCAAAATAATCATACTAATGAAATCCTTGCAGAGATGTGTTTTCTTGAAGCTGAAGACCTATCTTCACGAGGAGATCATGTTAGTGCAATAAGTAGTTATCAACAAGCCTGTAAATATGCCCCTACAAAAGTAAACTACTATCTAAAGCTAATAGACTTATTATCAGAGGATGACACTGTTAAAAAAGCTGAACAGGTCTTAAACAAAGCTCTAACCTTATTCCCTAATAACCTAGAACTAAATATTAGGTTAAATAAGTTAAAGAACAAACCAGCTAAACCAAACAACCCTGTTAACAAAGAACCAAATGGACTATTAGAACAATCTGAGATTAATACACAAAAGGGTTTCCAAGATGATATTAAAGCTATTACTACGGCTATGGGTGTAGACATAGATAAGAAAGCTAAACGTATAACTAAAAACACAGCAGCAATCTTAAAAGAAATCGACGAGCTAGAAACTAGAAATAGCCTATCAACAAAGAAAGCAGCCAAAGAAAGCCCATTTAATACTGTTAAGCTTCCATCAGTTAAACCAGAAGAAAATACAAAAACAACCAAAGATCATCACTCTAATAACGCAGAAAATATCTTAAAAGAAATCGACGAGCTAGAAGCTAAACCAACTACTTCCACCTTAAAAACAGGGACTAGCAAACCAACAGAAAGTCTAGTAGAAACTGGTAGAACAGCAAATTTAGACAGAGGTAGAAACCCAAATAGAAACAACTTTTCTAAAACAAAACTCCTCAGCCCTGAAGAGATAAAACAACCTAGGCATATTTCTAAAGCTAAACAGTTATTACTAGGATTAGTTTTTTTAATTGTAATCGCTGGATCAAGCTATCAATTGTTTTCTAAACCAGCAATTATTTTATTAGGGCCAGCAAAAGAAAATATTGCTGATGTAAAAGATATTAAGTTTGAATGGACATGTAACAAAACAGTAACTCAGTTTGTTTTAGAAGTATATGAAGAAGATTCTT
This sequence comes from Blastocatellia bacterium, assembly GCA_023265235.1. GTDB lineage: Bacteria > Acidobacteriota > Blastocatellia > Chloracidobacteriales > JADJPF01 > JADJPF01. The sequence goes on along the minus strand of JAHFUF010000269.1, from coordinate 5,297 downwards.
TTATTATTAAACAATTTACTAAAGAACCTTCCTATACACCTACACCTGAACAATTAGCCAGATTTAACCCTGAGCGTACATACAAATGGCGCGTCATTTTACCAGCAGGGTCTGGAAATTATAACTTTACTACTGCTATGAAAACTTTTTCTGTTTCAAAAGGGCTTGAAGTTACCTCATCACCTGACTTACTACAAAACCAACAACAAATAGAATTAACAAATCAACCAGTGTTACCTTCTGAGCCAATACAAGAGGAAAAGCTTCAAATCAAAAACCCTGTTCACAAAAGTAATCCTGAAGGAGAGATTTAGGATATTTAACTATTAGCATTGTTCCTGTAAAGAAAAATTGTCACTGTATAGCTAATATTCAGATAGCTAATCCTTTTTTTATCAGTTAGTTAAAAATTATCCATAAATCTATGTGTACTTAGTATGCAAATAGAGGAAAATGGTTTTGTTAAAAAAGTGTCTCTGTTTGATAAACTATGCTAAATTCCTAATACTATTAACGCTTGTATTATCAACAGATTACTCATCATTAAAATAAAGTTATTAAAAATATATTTAAAAATATATTAAACCCATACACTATGGTCTTAATTTTGCCTAAATTGATGTCAAAGCACCAATTTAATACTTAATTTTGAGGAGAATGCTATGAAAAAACTTTCCGCTTTAATCTTTACTGTTGCTGTAATTGTAAGCCTGTCTTTTATTTCTGTTACTAATAACCCTCAAGCTCATAGTAAAGGAACTAATACATTTGACGCTCAAAGAGAATATGCTTTAACCCAAGCTCGCAACAATAGTTTTAGTGCGATTGCTGCCCAATATGGAATTAATAACGTAGAAAAACAATTCAATATAAAAGAAGCTTTTGTTGACGACCTTAATATGGCTCATGCACGTTTAGAGCAACACGTTGAAGGTGTGAAAGTTTTCCAAGGAGAATTAATCACTCATTTTGATGTTAATGGTAATCTATCTAGTATTACTGGTGATTACTACAAAAATATCAACATTTCTACCACACCAAAGATTTCTCAATTTGATGCTGTTTCAAATGCTGTCACTGAATTCAAGCAAGCTTTAAGCTATGAACCCACTGTAGATTTAATGATATTTCCTAAAAATGATAAATTCCACCTTGCCTATCGTGTAGAGTTAACGGATATTAATAGTAATAATCCTGCTGATAAGGTTTATTTCATCAGTGCTAAAACAGGTAAAGTTCTTTTCCAATATGACAATCTAGAAACTGCTGGTTCTGTTGGTACTGGTAGGAGTTTATATCTAGGAACAGTAAGCATTAACACCAACTCTGTTACTGGTGGGTTTGAAATGCGAGACACTACTCGTGGTAATACTTATACTCTTAATATGAGTAACCGTACTACTGGAGGCACAATCTTTACTGATGCTGATAATGTTTGGGGTAATTTTGCTACTAGTGATGCCGCCTCTGCCGCGGTAGATGCTCATGTTGGTGTTCAATATACTTTTGATTATTACAAAAATGTTCATGGTCGTAATGGTATTGCTAACAATGGTGCTGGTTCTTACAATCGTGTCCATTACAGCAACAGATATAACAATGCTTTTTGGAGTGATAGCTGTTTCTGTATGACCTTTGGTGATGGTGATGGTGCAAGCTTCAAACCACTTACTTCTTTAGATGTCGCTGCTCATGAAATGTCTCATGGAGTTACAAGCCGTACTGCTAAATTAACTTACTCTGGTGAGTCTGGTGGGTTAAATGAAGGCACTTCTGATATTTTTGGTACAGCTACAGAATTTTATGCTAACAACCCATCTGATCCTGGTGACTATCTAATTGGCGAAAAAATTACTCTATTTGGAAATAAATACTTGCGTAGTATGTCTAACCCAAGAATCGATGGTCGCTCAATTGACCATTATAGCCAATATACTGCTGGACTCGATGTCCATTATTCTTCAGGTCTAGCCAATCACTTTTTCTACTTACTATCTGAAGGTGGAACAAATAGAACTTCTGGTCAAACAGTAAGTGGTATTTCTCGCGCTAAAGCAGAAAAGATTTGGTATCGTGCATTAACAGTTTATATGACCTCTGGTACAAATTATGCCGGTGCTCGTGTAGCTACTCTAAATGCTGCTAGTACCCTCTATGGTTCTACTAGTGCTGAGCGTAATGCTGTAGCTGCTACTTGGACAGCTTGCGGGGTTAATTAGGTTTTTAAGTTATAAAAAACAAAAAGGAGCGTCAAGTACGCTCCTTTTTACTTTGGTAGACAAAAAAGTTATTGTCTTAGTCTACATCCCATAAGGATATTTCTTATAATCAATTTCATTTTCTCTTACTGATTTTAATGCTACGGCATATTGCTTAAGAAGAGATAGCGCAAAATCGATTCTTCCTCTTAGATAAACGTCTGATTTGTTATTAAGATCTTCGGCCTCATTTAATACCTCTGCTACATTTCTAACAATAATATGTTCAGGAATATAACAAATACGGTTATTTTTATAGCTACTTACTCTTAATTCTCCAACAGGAAAACTACCACCTGTAGATGCTGACACAGCAACAATTAATGCTGGTTTATGACCAACTACATTAGGTGGAGTAAGCAAAAAGAAGTTTTTTAGTTTTGCTGGTACCATGCCGCTCCATTCAGGAGAAACAAATATAAAAGCGTCAGATTCGTCTAATTCTTTTTCTATTGGTTTCCAAATGCTTTGCCATTTTTCTTCCCCTTGCCAAATACCCTCATCCCAAAAAGGAATTTCATGATTACCAAGATCTAGTAAGTAAGCGTTTTCACATAAATCTAACGCTAATAAACGTTTTTGCAGATGTTTACCAACTTTTGCTGATTGAGAATCTTTGCGATGACTACCCGTAACAATCGATATCTTCATCAATTTTGCTCCTTAAATTTTCTTACAAAAAATATTTGCCTATTATCAGTATTTAGAAATGTAGGGGCAGGCTGTCTGCCCTTCTTTCCTATAAGAGGGCGAACAGTTCGCCCCTACTAAGTTATTTAGATTCATCTATATAAGCAGGTTGTTTTGGTTTAGGTGCAGGTTTTTTCTTTAATTCATCTAGAAGCACTTCAATAGCTTTTTCCAGACTTGGGTCTTGGCCTTTGATTATTAAGTCAGCACGGTCTACTACTTCAATATCAGGCGAAACACCAACATTTTCCACTACCCATTCACCATCAGTGCTAAAGATACGGAAAGAAGGCGCACTAACTGAACCACCATCAACAAACCCAGGGTTATTAGAAATCCCTATTAACCCTCCCCAAGTCCTAGTGCCAATAATCTTTCCTAGTTCGCGTTTACGGAAATAGTAAGGCAAAGCATCACCACCAGAAGCTGAGTAACCATTGATTAACATTGCTTTAGGGCCAGAATGACTAGAATTAGGAGCACTAACTGGAGTAACACCACGACGTGCCCAGTAATTAAGCACTGGACGGTCTAGCAGTTCAATCATTCTATCAGGGATAAACCCACCACCATTGTAGCGATCATCAATAATTAAAGCTTCTTTGTGAACTTGTGGGAAAAAGTATTTAAAAAGCTCACGGTTGCCTTCTTGTGCAGTGTTAGGAAGGTGTATGTAGCCTATACGACCATTAGAAGCTTTTTCTACCATTTCACGACGTGATTGTATCCAATCTAAGTAACGCAGGTCAGTTTCCTTAGTAATTGGACGGATTTTTTCTTCACGAGCACCTTCTAAAACAGGTTTATCATTAACTAACAAGGTAACGATTTTATTAGCTCGATTTTCCATAAGCTGATAAAAATTTTTTACTTCCTTACAAGAACGACCATCAACCGCCAAAATAAAGTCACCCTGTTTTACTGTTACACCTGGTTCAGTTAAAGGTGAGCGAAAGTTTTCATGCCAATTTTCCCCAGGAAAAATCTTAGCTACTTGGAAATACCCTGATGAGTGACCAGTAATTTCTGCTCCTAGTAGTCCAGCTAGAACCCTAGGAATTTCAGGATTATCACCAGAATTAACATAAACATGGCCAGCATTAAGTTCACCACCTAGTTCACCTAAAATAAAATCTAGGTCTTGGCGTGTAGCAATATAAGGAACCATAGGCTCATAACGCTCACGCATTTTTTGCCAATTCACACCGTGCATATTTGGATCATAGAACCAATCACGCCAAATACGCCAAGCATCAACAAACATCTGTTTCCATTCTACTTTTGGATCAATTTTCATATCCATTTTGTTAAGTGCCAGTAGTCCATCAGTAGCTTTTTGCCCTGCTTGTGCTGGAACAATCCCATAATCATCACCACGATTAAAAATCACTTTTTTACCATCACTAGAAAGATCATAATTAGTTATTCCTTCTATTATGGTTTCCTCTTTTTTAGCCTCAATATTATAAAACTTAAGACTTGTACCTGGGCCATTACCAACTATGTAAAACACACCATTTTCATTAGCATTAAGCGATCTATAGTTGTTAGGCGTACCAGGAATGGCTCGTACACGATTTTCAAAACCAGCAATATCAATTTTGACGCTTAGCGGTTTTTCTTTTTCCTTATCTTTATCTTTATCTTTATCTTTTGTTTTATCTTTTGCTTCATCTTCTTTCTTTTCTGGCTCTGTTCCTTTTTTCTCCTCATCACTTGTAGGCAAGAAAAGCGGTACTCCATCTTTAGAAAGTATTCCTACATAAACCCTTGTGACATTACTAGTTATGTAGTTAAATTCTTGTGAGCTAAAAGTAAGATTAAAATCACGATCAGAAGCAAAGTAAATATACTTACCTTTAGGATCAAACACTGGAAAATCATTATCAGTTAACTCACTAGTAAGTTGATAATTTCTTCCTTCAGCAACTGAGTGTAACCAAATATTAGAGAGTTTATTTTCTCCATTTTTAACATAAACTGCCCATTTACTATCAGGCGACCATTGATACCTTGTTGGATCATTGTTTGGAGTGCGGTCTATTTCAGATATTTTTCCTGTTTCGATATTTACATAACGCAATCGTTGGTTTTTGTCGCCAAACATAAGCAACTTACCATCAGGTGACCAAACAGGAGCAAAACGCCAAATATCACCACCTGTAGTGACACGTTTTTCTTCTCCTGAACCATCAGGTTTTCTAATGTAAATCTCATACTCGCCACTACGATCACTTAAATACGCAATCCATTTTCCATCAGGCGACCAAGTAGCATCCATTTCTCTAATACTAGGAGTTGAAGTTATATTACGAATTTCACCATCTTTTGCTGGAGCAGTAAAAATGT
>JAHFUF010000268.1 GCA_023265235.1 Blastocatellia bacterium | reverse complement strand
CACAAATAAATATATGTCGCTTGAGTTTATCAATTGCTAAACTCTCTAATTTTTTCTGTAGTTTTTCGCTCATTAATTTCTCCAATAAAAAATCTTTATAATGACAAGCAATTACTTTTAGGGGCTTAAATTTATTAAAATATAATACTTTTGTCTGGCAGAACAAAAACCCTCCTAGCAAGCTCAGAGTTTAAGGTATTTTCTTGATAGTAGTGTTTTAGGCTATTATTTTGCCAGTCAAGCAAGTCACTATTAGCATTAGCAAATTCTCCCCAAACTAATAGGTTTCCTGTTTTATATATTCGTTCATTAATTAATAGGACATATGCCAAAGTAATAGTTTCATGGTAGAGGCTTTCTTTACCCTGTTGACGAGCAAAATGCTTTATTCCACTAGTAAACCTCGCTATTGATTCTACTAAAGAGTAGTTTTGTAAATACCACCAAGCAATTTTCACATGTTCTTGATGATGAAAGAGTTCTGGTGCTAATGTACCTGATTCAAAATGTTTAACTAAACCTTCAAGGCTAAATTCTGATTGCATAATTTTTCCTCCAAAAAGAAAACCGCCCAAGTGATTTTGCTCACTTGGGCGGTTTGTGTTTTATGTTGTGACAGTTATGATAGCGTTACAGGTTAAATTAAGCAACAGTTAATTTTTATTCTATGCCACAGTCACTTGACATTCCTAGTTGCAAATAGTCATCATTCTCGTTTTCTACTGATGAAATATTCTTAAATAAACTCGATATAGAATTTAGAGGAACAAAATGCGCTGGTCTAAAACCTTTACTCCTACTTTACGTGAAAACCCTACTATGGCCGAAGCCGTTAGCCATAAGCTTTTGCTACGTGCTGGCTATATTCGTCAACTTACTGCTGGAGTTTACTCTTACTTACCTTTAGCCCAAAGAGTACTACTGAAAATTACTAGTATTATTCGTGAAGAAATGAATAATATTGGAGGGCAAGAATACTTATTACCAGCATTAAACCCAGCAGAAATTTGGCAAGAAACAGGCCGTTGGGAAGTAATGGGCGACAATATGTTTCGGCTAAAAGATAGAAAAGGCGCAGACCTTTGCTTAGGTATGACACATGAAGAAGTGTTTACTTCTATTGCCCGTGATGAACTACGTTCATATAAACAATTACCTCAAATCTGGTATCAAATTCAAACTAAGTTTCGCGATGAAGCCCGCCCAAAATCAGGAGTGCTTAGAGTTCGTGAATTTATTATGAAAGACTCCTATTCTTTTGATTTAGATTTAGAAGGCTTAGACAAAGCTTTTGAAGCTCATCGTGAGGCTTATTGTCTGATTTATAAGCGTTGTGGGCTAGAGTTTTCTATTGTCGAAGCTTCTTCTGGGGCAATGGGTGGCAGTAAGTCTAGTGAATTTATGGTTTACTCTGATGCTGGAGAAGATTGGATCGCTAGTTGTGCAGATTGCCACTATGCAGCAAATGTTGAAAAAGCAACTTCTAGGTTGCCTAATATTTCTGATGAAACTGGGACAGAGAGTGCAGAAAAATTTCCTACTCCTGGAGTACGTACCATCGAAGATCTAACTACTTTTCCAGGCGGAGCCGCAGCAACACACCAAATTAAAACCCTAGTTTATATGTTAGACGATAAGCCAGCCCTAGTGTTAATGCGCGGCGATCATCAACTTAACGAAACTAAGTTAGGAGATTCAACTGGAGCAATTAATGCTCGTCCAGCACATCCAGCAGAAATTCAAAAATTACTAGGAGCATCGCCTGGCTCACTTGGAGCAGTAGGAGTAAAAGACGTTTTCATCATTGCTGATAATCTTTTGCAAGGTCGCACTAATATGGTAACAGGGGCAAACCATGACGATCATCACTTAAGAGGTGTATCTATTGCTAGAGATATTACGGTCACTAAATGGGCGGATTTGCGTGCAGTAGTGACTGGTGAAGGCTGTCCTAATTGTTCTGGCACACTTAGAGTAGATAAAGCAATTGAAATAGGACATATTTTTAAGCTTGGAACAAAATATAGCCAATCAATGAAAGCTAATGTGTTAAATGCTGAAGGTAAAGAAGTTCCTATTATAATGGGCAGTTATGGTATTGGGGTTGGTCGCATAATGGCATCAGCTGTTGAGCTTTATAATGATACAGATGGAATTTGTTGGCCTGTTTCAATAGCTCCTTTTGAACTAGTCATTACACCAACTAACATTAATGATGCTACTCAAAAAGAAACCAGCGAAAAGCTTTACCAAGAGCTAATGGCTTTTGGTGTAGATGTAATATTAGATGATAGAGATGACCGCCCTGGTGTTAAATTCAAAGATGCTGACTTAATTGGTATTCCCTATCGCATTACCTTAGGTAAAAAGCTAAAAGAAGGTAAAGTAGAGTTTTTCACTCGTAAAACCAAGCAATCCCAAGATGTTTCTTTAGATCAGATTGTAGATGTACTTAAAAAATCTATTGCCACAGCAAAAATAGTTAACCCTTAAAATCTTGAGCTACTAAAAAGCCACTAGTTATTTGCTATTTGCTAGTGGCTTATCTATCTATTTATGAGCCATATCAACGAATATTTTTTTTGTGAACAAGTAAACCCTGAGTTAATGGATTTACTTTTGGCTAAAGGCTGGCGACATTTCGGTTCTTATTTTTTCCGTTATGAAAAACTTATCTCAATAAAAAATAAATATTCTGTCACTCCTTTGCGCATAGATTTAGCTAAGTTCCAATACTCTCAAAGCCAAAAACGGCTACTCAGAAAAAATAATGATTTAACTGTTATTATGCGTGATGCTTTTATAGATGAGGAAAAAGAGGATTTATTTTTTGCTCATAGGGTTAGGTTTAAGGAAAATATCCCTGATTCAATCTATACTTTTCTTTCTCATAACCCAGCTAAAATACCTTGTAATACTCAAGAAATATGTTTATTTCAAGACAATAAGCTAATAGCAGCTTCTTTTTTAGACGTGGGAAAGCTAGCAACATCGAGTATATACACAATATTTGATCCTAATCAGGAAAAACGTAGTCTAGGAATTTATGTAATTCTTCTATCAATTGATTATTCAATTAAAACAGGCTGCACATATTACTATCCTGGGTATGCTTATAAAGAGCCTTCCCACTATGATTATAAGAAAAAATTTGCTGCTCTAGAGTATTACACTTGGAAAGATAGTTGGTTAAAACTAGAAAAAGCTGAATAGATAAAAATTTCTGCGGAAATTTTCTGGAAAAATCAACCTTTCTAATCTACTTCTAGTCTAAGATGTAGTACAATACTTAAACCGATAGCGCGAAATATTTTCAATAACTTAATAATCAATTATTTAACCTACATCTGACCTATTTAGGAGATTTTATGAGTAAGCATTACAAAATTTCCCTACTTGCTGTTATTATAATGTTTTTCCTCTGTGCAGCCCCAAGTTATGCAGATAATAAAGATAAAGATAAAAATAAAGCTACTACTGCTACTACTTCTACTACCTCTAGTACTAAAGGTAAATTAGAAGCAAATGAAGATCCTACCAAAGTAGGTAAGCGAGATATTAATAAACGCCAAATCAATTTCTATTCAATAGAAAAAGAAATAGGCGTTGGTCAAGGGCTATCGGCTGAAGCAGAACGTCAGCTTAAGTTTGTTGATGACCCGATAGTAACAGAATATGTAAACCGTATAGGCCAAAATATCGCGCTTAATTCAGACGCTAAAGTCCCTTTTACCATCCGTGTAGTAGATTCAGAAGAAATAAACGCTTTTGCTTTACCTGGTGGATTTTTCTTTGTTAATAAAGGTTTAATTTTAGCTGCTGACAACGAGTCTGAAATTGTGGGTGTAATGGCGCATGAAATTGCCCACGTAGCCGCTCGTCATGGTACAGAGCAAGTATCTAAAGGCCAATTAATTAATTTTGGTTCAATCCCACTAATCTTTTTAGGTGGCCCAATCGGTATTGCCGCACGTTCTGCGGCCAATTTAGCAATCCCACTTACTTTCTTAAAATTTAGCCGTAATGCTGAAAACGAAGCAGATATTCTTGGGGCACAATATGCTTGGGCTAGTGGTTATGACCCAATGGGAATGGTGACAGTGTTTGAAAAGCTTTCTAAAAAAGAAAAGAAAGTTTCTAGTGTTTTTAGTGACCACCCTGCAACAGGCGATCGTGCTACAACAGTGCGTAACCTAATTAATAGGTTCCCTGATAAAGACGAATATTTAATTAATAGCTCTGACTTTAATAAAGTCAAAGCTCGTTTGCTAGCTCTTTCTGGTCGTCCAGCTAATGGTGGTGATCCTTTAGGTGGTAATGATGGTCGTCCAACCTTAAAACGTCGTCAAGGAGACAATGGCACTGGTGATGTTAACAGTGATAACCAACCTTCAGATAGTCCACAAGGTCGTCCAACTCTTAAACGTCGCACAGATGGTGCTGACGCACAACCAGCGTCTGACACCCAAAGCCCACAAGGTCGTCCAACCTTAAAACGTAACGATACCCCTAGTAGTAATAGCAACCCAAATGGCAGTTCTTCTAGTGATGATGATAAAAAAGACGACAAAGATGATAAAGATGATAAAGACTAGGAAAACTCTAACTTTTAAGCAAGATTAAAATTTTATTTATCAAATGAAGAGTGAGCTAATTAGCTCACTCTTTCTATTTTTACTATGCCTAGTATGCCTGGAACCCTTTATTTAGTAGCTACCCCTATCGGTAATTTAGAAGATATTACTTTACGTGCTCTAAAAATTCTTAAGGAAGTTTCCTTAATCGCTTGCGAAGATACTCGCCAAACCAGTAAATTACTACAACACTACTTAATTGATTGCCCTACAATTAGTTACCATGAACACAATGAACGTGAACGTACAGAGCAATTAATTAACCGTTTGACTGCGGGTCAGTCAATTGCTTTGGTTAGTGATGCTGGGACACCTATAATTTCTGATCCTGGGTTTTTGCTAGTACAAAAAGCAATTTCTGCCCAAATCCCTGTTGTAGCAATCCCAGGAGCATCAGCATTACTTCCTGCTTTGATAACATCAGGGCTTGCTAGTCATGAATTTTTTTTTATTGGTTTTTTACCGGCTCGCAATGGAGACAGGCGCAAAAAACTTTTAGAAATAAAAACTCTGCCATTTACTATTATTTGTTATGAATCTCCACATAGAATTACACAAGCACTAGCTGATGCACAAGAAATTCTTGGACTACGTAAAGCCATTATTGCACGCGAAATAACCAAACTATATGAAGAAACCTTGCGAGGTAACTTAGGAGAATTAGCCAAACTAGTCTCAGAAAAACCCCTTAAAGGCGAGTTAGTTTTAGTAATCGAAGGATTTAATTTAGCTGAACACAACAACTCAACAAACCAAGAAATTAGTTTAGGAGAAGCTGTAATAAATAAAATGCAAACAGACAACATAGATCAAATGACTGCATTAAAAGCCATAGCTCGTGCTTTAGGTATTAGCAAAAGCGAAGCGTACAGACGTTGGCAACTAGAATCAAAAGACTCAAAAGACTCAAAAGACTCTTAAGTATTAAGAGCTAGTCTTTTCTTAAAGCCACAAGAGGATCAATTTTTGTCGCCCTATGTGCTGGTATATAGCTAGCAATTAAGGCTACTGACATTAACAAAGCAGGAATAATTAAAAAAGTTATTGGATCTGTAGAGCTAACCCCATAAAGAAATTCTGACATTAAATGGCTGAGAGTAAAAGCTATAGCTGTTCCAACAGCTACCCCAATAGAAGCAAGTAATAACCCTTTACCAACAATAAGTTTTAATATATCGATTTTCTTTGCACCTAAAGCTATTCGGATGCCTATTTCTCTAGTGCGTTGAATCACAGAATAAAACATCACACCATAAAGCCCAACTGAAGCAATAGACAGTGCAAGTATCCCAAAACAGCCTAGTAAAATTCCTGCTATTCGTGCTGGTAACAATGAAAAGCTTAAATGCTCTCTTAAAGTCCCAACATTAAAAACAGGTAAATTAGGATCTATTTTCTTTATTTCATAACGCGCCATACCAATAGCTGTTTGAGCACCTAAATCAGTTCGCATTATCAAACTAACACTAGTACTATCAGACTGTTCGAGGGGACAATAAATAAAAGGTCGTCCTGTATCACTTAAGCTTAAATACTTTCCATCTTTAGCTACTCCTACTATTTCAATATTAAATGGGCCATTAGCACTATTGTAGCTAATTCTTTTTCCAACAGGGTTTTCATTAACCCAATAACGTTTAGCTAAAGTCTCATTAATAATTGCAACTTCTGGGGCAGTCTCATTGTCATTCCAAGTAAAATCACGGCCATTAATTATAGGAATTTCCATAGTCTTAAAATAATCAGCACTTACCCTACTATACATCGCCGTTGGAGCAGCTTGATTATCAGACACAACCTGTCCTTCAGCATAAAAATCCATTGAATTTCGGTCAATACTAAGGGGTAAATAAGTAGTTAGAGCAACAGATTTTACCCCAGGAGACTCTTTTGTCTGTTGGGTTATATTTTTGAAAAACTGTTTACTCTTACTAATATCATAGCCTTGTAAACCTAAGTCAAAGGATAGGGTAACAAGATTATCTGGATTAAACCCTGGGTTAATTTTTTGTGCTTGTTGGAGACTACGAATTACCAGCCCTGAGCTAATAAGTAAAACTAAAGAAAGGCTTACTTGAGATATTATCAAAACCCCTCGTAGCCAAGATTGTTGAGAGCTACCCAAAAAAGCATGGTCTTTTAACGAAACAATCAAGTCAGACCTAGTAGCTTGTATTGCAGGAATTAAGCCAAAAAATATCCCTGTTACTAAAGAAATTATTAAAGTAAAAGCTAAAACTCTGTAATCAATTTTAAGCTCAATTAAAAAAGGTAATGAAGTAGCAGGTTTAAACAAAGTAGCTAGGTCAGTAAGCCAAAAAGCTAGTAATAACCCTAGTACTCCTCCCATAATAGAAAGTA